>NZ_CP107560.1 GCF_026427715.1 Methylocystis sp. MJC1
ATAATGTCCGCCGGCGTTATAACATTCCAGAATCTTGAGACCTGTTCTTCTGAAGGAGTAGAAAACCCTATAAGCTTAAGTAAATTTCATGGCGTCTCGAAACCACGGGAGAGACATAGCGTCAAATCTCCGCCCGCCGCAGCATCGCCTTGACGACCAGAGGGTGAATTCGGCCGACCGGGACCATATAGACGTGGCCGATCCACTTATGAACGAGTACTATGGTCGAGACCACGCACTTCGGAGCGCCGCCTTGCCCGGTTTTCATAACCGAAACGCGCACGTCGAGATGACTGTCGTCGATGCCGAGCAGCAGCTCATTTGCGGTGAGGCCCATAATGGTGAAAATGCCGAGCCTGTCGCCGATCCGGTAAGCGTCCGCCGCTTTGCCAGTCGCGTCGGACATGGAGCCGACGTCTTTTAAGCCGATTTGACGCACGATCCAGTTGCGCAAAGCCATCAGCCATCCAATCCAAGCAGGGGCTGTGCGCGAGGCCCGCAGGAAAATTTCCGTCGGCGTCAGCGCGCCATTGCGCAAGGGGGTGGACCAGGCGTCGTGAAAATCCGCGTGGGCGAGCCATGAACGGAGAGCGCTTTCTCCCGGCGTCGTAGCAGCGAGCACCTCGTTCATACTCCAGCTCCGACGCAACTGATCTGTCACAAAAGCGGCAACGCTGAGAAAAACGCAATTATAAGAAACACCGGCCATGCTAGGTGACGGCCGCGACTGACGATCAACGTCGCAAATCCGCTGATGAAAAACGTCGTCGCGATAATGGTGAGGGTGGCCCGACCTTGCTGTTCGAGAGGAAATCTCGCCTGCGCCCAAAGGAGCGCGGCGAATCCCCACCACGCAAGGGTTGTGAGATGCCAAGCGAAGCGCAGAACTCTCCGCGCAAAGACGCTTCTCTCAAGCAGGCCCGCGCGGCGCTCCGGCGACAGCAGCGGTCCGATCAGCTTGCGTTCGCCAAGCCAGGAATGAGTGGCGCCGAGCAAAAAGATCAACAGGGCGGCTGCCAGCAGCGTCGTCATGGGGAGGCCTTCCATACGTAAGCGTATGGACACGCTACGAGGCAATCTTGCGGGTGTCAATACGCTGCCGTATGGTTCGGCATGAGCGAAAAACTGAACAAGCGGGACTGGATTGACGCGGCTTTCAAGATATTGATCGAGGGTGGCGTGGAAGCTGTGCGCGTCGAGCGTTTGGCCGCCGCGCTCGGCGTGACCAAGGGCAGCTTCTATTGGCATTGCAAGGACCGCGGCGCGCTCCTGGATGCGTTGTTGGAAGTCTGGCAGTCGGACGCGACGCATGCGATCATCGAAAACGTTGAGGCGAAGGGAGGCGACGCGCGCGCAAAATTGGCCGCCCTGTTCGCCATTGTCGCACAGGTCGACGGCAGGCTGGACCGCGCGATAAGAGGCTGGGCGGCGCGGGATTCGATGGCGGCGGATGCGCTGGAAAAAATCGACCGGCGCAGGCAGGATTATCTTGAAGCGCTGTTTCTCGAAATGGGCTTTAGTCCCGAAGCGAGCCGCGCTCGCGCCCGACTGGTTTACCGCGCCTTGGTCGGGAAATTCATGATGGGCGCGACCTCGACTTCCGATGACGAGCTTGCAGATTGCCTCAATATCCTTTTGCCCATGCTGGTGCGTGGAGATTAGGGCACGTCTCCTTCTTTGTTGGCGACTGGCCCATGCAATCGGCATTGCCGAGGCGAACCTGTCGCTGCTCAAGAGCGGCAAGGTCTAGGGCGTGGGGTTTTCCACCACGTTGGCGGCCATCTGCGAGTATCTCCAGCGCCAGCTGCGATCAGAGAGATCCTGCATGCGGTTATGCGGGCCCCACTTCCCTCGGACGGACATCAAATCGCTGACGCTGGACGGTTCGCAGCTCCAGCGCATCCTCGATTTGTGGAGCGCGGGGGCTCTTCGAATTCCCCATCTTCGGCGGTTTGCTCTGGAGGAGGTGCGACGCGCCCACGAGGCAATAGGGTCAGGGCGCGGGCGCGGGCGCGTTGTGCTCGAGGTGCGTTCGTGAACGCCTTCAGTGTTCGTCAGTTTTCGTTCCTGCAAGGGGCGGATTCCTACCGTGATCTGCATGAGACCGCTGCCTTGCTGCCGGGGGAGTGCCGCTCGTGGCTCGACGTCGGGTGCGGTCTAGGGCTCATGCCACGCATTGCTTCCGCCAGAGGGTACAAAGCGCGTGGCATCGATCGCAGCGCCGGAATGATCGAGGCGGCGAGGGAACTAGCTGGTTTCCATCGCAGCGCGCCATCGTTTGCATGCTCCGACATCGAGACGGCTTTGGCGGCGGGTGAGCGCTTCGATATGGTTTCCGCGTCGTCTATCGTCATCGTCACGGCAGATCCGCTGAAGACGCTTGCGTCGCTGGAGGCGCTCTCGTTGCGCCGTGTTCCGAAGTTTTCGAGCGCTCTTTAGATCATTCATGATGAGCGCTCACGAAGTCGCACCATGCTGCGACGTTAGCCTTCCCCCTGAGACTGGCGAGGCACAGACTGCCTCGCCAAGCAAGGAGCCATTCGGCTCTCAGTCCGCGCCAGTGAAAAGCCTTTCTCCAAGCGCCGCTGCGCCGTGCGCATCGTCAACCAAATGTTTGCGCCGATAGCGGAAGCGGTCGCCGTTTCAGCTAAGGACAAACCCTTAATTTGCACGCGAAGCACGCGTCGCGCGCGCTCCGGTTACAGTCGTGAGCGCGCTTAAAGTCCAAGTTCGCTTAGACCGGGATGATCATCGGGACGTCGGCCCAGCGGCCAGTGAAACAGGCGCTGTTCCTGCGCGATCGGCAGATCGTTGATGCTGGCGTAACGCCGACGCATCAGACCATTATCGTCGAACTCCCAATTTTCGTTGCCATATGAGCGACACCAATGCCCGGAATCGTCATGCCATTCATATGCAAAGCGCACGGCGAGACGGTTTCCGGCAAAAGCCCAAAGCTCTTTGATCAAGCGGTAATCGAGTTCGCGCGCCCATTTGCGTTCGAGGAAGGCTTTGACGGCATCGCGCCCTTGCGGAAACTCGGCGCGGTTCCGCCAAAGCGTGTCGGGCGTGTAGACTTGGACGACGCGGGCGGGGTCGCGCGAGTTCCAGGCGTCCTCCGCCATGCGCACTTTCTGGCGGGCAGTCTCTTCGGAAAATGGCGGCAGCGGCGGCTTCGATTCCATGGCGGCGTTCCTTTGCGCATAGACAGACCTGTCTACATGTCTGGGATAGCCTAAGTAGACGGATCTGTCTATAGTGTTCCCTCATGATCGCCGAACCCAAATCCGCCCGTCATCGAATTCTCGAGACGGCGCATGACCTTTTCTATCGCGACGGTGTGCGAGCGACCGGCGTCGATCGTCTGATCGCCGAGGCCCGCGTCACCAAGGTGACGTTCTATCGACATTTTCCCTCGAAGGATGATCTCATCCGCGCGTTTCTCGAGTATCGCCATGAGAAATGGATGCGCTGGTTTCGCGAGGCGCTCACCTGCAACCGCTTGCGCCAGAATGAGAGGGCGCGTCGTGACGAACCACTTGCGCCATTGGCCGCCGCGCTCGCGGAATGGTTCGCGCAGCCGTCTTTTCGTGGCTGCGCATTCATCAATTCTGTCGCGGAGATCGGCGGCGCGCTGCCGGATGCGACCGCTATCGCCGCGCGCCACAAGGCGGAGATGATCGCGGAAATCGAAACATTGCTGCCGCAAGACCGTCCAGACCGCGCCATTGTCGCGCAAGCGGCGGCGCTCGCCGCCGACGGCGCGATCGTGCGCGCGCAGACAAGCAAAGCGGCGAGTCGCGACGCGATCGCGTCGCTACGCCATGTGCTAGGAGCGTTGACCCGTCTGCACGATACTCCCCCTGCCATCAAGAGGGCGGCGTCGCCGCGTCGCCGCCAAAAACTGTCAACCGAAAATGTTCGTACAAAATCGTCACGAACGACGTGATTAGAGAACTGCTGAGGTTTGCCGTCAACAGAGCTTTTCGCGCTTCGTATGGTTCAACGTGAAATCGAGCCATGTTTCGGTTCACTCCGCGCCATGGCGACGAAGCCATCGAGGCGAGTCATACGATCGAGCCATCCTCGGATCTGTCGATAGGGCGCGAGAGAGATGTGCCCTTCGGGAGCATGGGCGGTGTAGGTGTACAACGCCACGTCAGCGATAGTCGGCGACGAACCGGTGAAGAAGTCTCTTTCTATCAGATGCGCATCCATCACTCGGAAGAGTTCGTCGGCAATCCTGTGAGCGCGGGACAAATCATGCCCGGCGTTGAAAAGGCCGACGAGGCGCGCAGCCGCCGGCCCCGAAACCAGTGGGCCTGCTGCGGCGGAGAGCCATCTTTGAACTTGAGCCGCAGACGCTACGTCCGTTGGCAACCACCGTCGTCGTTCGTCGTAGCGAGAAGCAAGATACACGAGAATGGCGTTGGAGTCCGCAATGGTGACGGAGCCATCCTCTAGGACGGGTACCTGACCGAACGCGTTACGCGCTAGGAAAGCCGGGTCTTTTTGGGCCTTTTCACCCAAATTGACATCGATGAGGGTCACGGGAAGCCGCAGCAACGAGATGAGCAACTCGGCGCGGTGAGAATGGCCGGAGAGTTGAAAGCGATACAGGCGAAGGGGAGATGCGGGCGTCATCGTATTCGATCCTTGGGCGCGATTTCACGGTGCAGTATCATCTGCCGGCGATGGTGACACACCTGCGAAGCGAGCGAGTTCCTCCCTCAGCTCTGCGATCTCCCGCTCGAGCGCATTAATTGTCGGCGTGATCTCCGCCTTGGTGTATCGCGGCGTGATATGTTGTGAGCAGTTCCAATCGTAAGCCTCGACCTCGAACAGCAAGCCTCGTTCGACTTTTGCGCCATACGATGGATCGGTCAGCTTCGCCATGATTTCGGCGTTTTCAGTGAGATCGACCACGTGCGCGCGGGCCAGAATTTTGAGGCGCGCACGCTGGGGATAATCCATGAAGAACAACGCCGCGCGATTGTCGCCTGAGAAGTTGCCGAGACTGACGTATTGGCGATTGCCTCGGTAGTCGGCAATGCCGAACATGTCAGGGCCGAGGATCTTGATGAAGCCGGGCGGGCCGCCGCGATGTTGCACATAAGGCCAACCCGTTGCGCCGATGCTCGCCAGATAAAAACTGTCGCGCATTGTAAGAAATTCGGTTTCGGCCACCGTCAGCTGGTCGCGCACATCGGGCACATCGTCGTGACGTGCATAGGTTTGGCGGCTGCCGTGCAAAAGCTGCTGATCTCTTACGAGGTCGGTGAAAACAAGGTTCAAAAATCGTCGTGTCACGTGTGGCGCTCCAAGTTCAATTTTCGAACCGTGCTAACAACCTTCCGACAAGTGGGTCTGGCCTGACGTGACAAACCACTTGACCGAATGAAGTTGATTCTTGTTATATACCGATCGTTCGGTAATGCAAATCGACGGGGCGACTGTTTGGGATAACCGCTCGGAAAAGCGCGAATCGAGACGCCTAGATCGAACACGGTCGGAGGGAGTGCGAGTGAGAGACAATGCGAAGCAGGGCATGCGATCGGCGAACGACCGAGGTGTCGCGCCGATGGATGTTGAAGCAGTTGGTCGCGGCGACGCGGTCATTGTGGGACAAGCGTCCCGAGGCTTCTGGAGCTGCGGGCGCAATCGAACAGCTCTTGCGCTCCTGGGCGCGCTATTCTCGACATTCTATTGTGTCGGCGCGTTTCAAGCTGCCGCCGGCGAGCCGCTCGGCGACAAGACGACCGAACCACCGCGCGTCGCTCGCTGGTCGTCACGGGAAAAGGCCGAAATGGGCGCGTTCATCCGTGAATATCTGCTCGTCAACCCGGAAATCCTTGCCGAGGCGCAGAATGTGCTCGAAGCACGCGAGCGCGTGTTGCGGGCCAGCGCCTTGCGCGACTCTGTGAAAGCCAACGCCACCGAGCTATTCCACGACATTGACGCAGCCGTCATCGGCAATCGGCATGGCTCGGTCACCATCGTTGAGTTTACGGACTATAATTGTCCTTACTGTCGTCGCGCAGCGAGCAATCTGGATGTACTTGTAACGAGCGATCCGACGGTGCGGGTGGTCGTCAAGCCTTTGCCGATTCTCTCGAAGGGTTCGGAGGAGGCGGCTCGCATCGCCCTTGCCGCGAAACGACAAGGGAAGTTTGCAGAAGCCCACAAAATTCTTTCGGGGCTTCAGGGCGTCGTCAATGCCGAGAATGCCATGCACGCAGTGGCGTCGCTTGGCCTCGATATGAATGCCGTGAAGCGCGATGCGGCAAGCGAGTCCGTTACCGCTGAAATCACGGCTGCTCGGACGCTCGCCGAGATTCTTGCGATCCACGGTACGCCTTTTTTCGTTGTCGGAGAGACCATCATCGAGGGCGCACCAGCCAAGCTTCTCGAAATGCTGAAAACCCAGGTGGCCGATGCGAAGAGGACGGGCCGATAGGAGCAGAGCCTCGCGTCGACCCACGTGAAGCGTCACCAATCCTCGCCCGATGAGAGGCGATGCTGCTTGGAAGGCATTATTGAGGCCTCTCTGCTAAAAGACGCTTTCGGTTCGCCGCGAACTTTTGCGCACTTGGATAGTCGAACACAACAATCTGGACACTCTGATTCGACGGATGTCCAGGAGGCCGGCGGTGCCGAGCCGAAGGCGTCCGAACAAGTTCGAAGCAATCCTGACGCCGCGTTTGGTAGCCGCGCTGAGCGCATCGAGGACGCGCGGGTTAGGGGGCGAATGGGGATCGGCGGTTCCAGGAACGATGATCGTAACGGTGAACTCAAGAGCCTCGAGCCCGGCGTCCAGTTCGACACGAAAATGATGCGTGACCACGCTCTTGCTATCGCCACAAACAACAGCTTCGCAGGCGTCGCTCGCGCCGATCCTGACCGCCCCGAAAATCGCGCAGGAATGCCGATATCGAAGGAATTACGTCAGAAAGCGTCAGAATCGCCAAGCGATGAATGCGCTTGGTCACTGCTGAATCTCCTGCACTACATGCGGCGCCAATTGCACGAATGCGACACCAGCTAAGACAAGCGCGATGCCGATCAGGCGCCCAGCGCCTAACCGCGACGCTCCTGCGCCGAAGAGATCCAAGTGGTCGATTGACCCCGGTGCGAGCACCTGCGCTGAGACGACAAAAAGAATGACAGCGCTGATTCCTATGCGGGGCGCGAGTAGTATAACCATGAGGGTGTAGTTCCTGCAGGTTTTGGTTCGCGCTCAAGCCCCCTTGAGCAATTCCTCGGGCAATCCCTTCAAGAACTCACGGAAGGGGCGCGGGGTCCCGATGCCGCGCGAGAGAACGAGACTGCCCTGCAACATGATCATGGCTCGCTCTGCGCGCGCACGCGCTGTCCGCCTGTCGACGCCTGCATCGGCCAGCACGCTTGACAGGGCCGCAATCCACGCTTCGAAAACTTGTTTGATCAATTCGGTGAACGGCCCTTCGGCTATCCGTCCCGAGGACAGCATATTGAGAAGGCACGCTTGGCGACCGCCGGAATAGAACTCGTCGAGCCGGCGAACCATATCGTCGATCCTCTCGACCGGCGACCCAGGCCCTCTGAGCGGGGCCAGCACATTTTCGTCGAGCCAGGCGCCGGCAGTTTCGAGAACCTCGCGCGCCATTTGCTCCTTTCCCTGGGGAAAGCGGTGGTAGAGGCTAGCCTTTTTGAGCCCGGTAGCTTCCGCCAGCATTGCGAGCGTTGCCGCTTCATATCCCACGTCCCGAAAGACGGCGCTGAGCCGCAACATCAACTCCTCGTCTTCGACCGACGGCTTCCGTCCCATGTGTCGCCTCCTCCGGTGTATTACCGACCGATCGGTAAATTACGCTTGACTTCGCTCTCTGGGCGCCTCAGACATATCAGACCGATCGCTCGGTAATTGTCAAACCCCGCCGACACGGGGAACGTAGAAGAGGAGACACCATGTCCAAGACCGCCATCGTTATCTATTCGGACCCCAAGGGGGGTACAGAGGAAGCCCTCGGACGGCTCTTTAATGCGTTGTTCGTCGCCTACGAGCTCAAGGAGAAGAAGCAGGAGGTCGCGTTGATTTTTCAGGGCACCGGCGTGCGTTGGGCGAGCGTTGTCGTGAAACCGGATCACCCAGCTCACGCCCTATACAACGCGGTCAAGGACACTGTTGTCGGCGTCTGCGGAGCTTGTGCCGATGTGTTCGGCGCGACCAACGATGTCAAGGCGGCAGGGGGCAACCTCATCTACGAGAAGGCAATTCCGGGCACATCCGGCATCATCGACATTACCAAGTATCTCGATGCAGGTTTCCGAGTGCTCAATTACTGATCTGAAGCCGCGTCTGAGCGTCGCAGCCTCGAGCGGCGCTCAGACACGTTTCGCTAACTCATAGCCTCAGCGGGGCGCGCGATGTCAGAGCCCTTCCACTCCGGCGAGATCCAAATTCAAGAGTTAACGGGCGAGCGCGACAAAGCCGTGTTGAACGGGCATCTTATCGCTGGCTCTATTCCCCCAGCTGCACGCTCTTTTGTCGGTCAGCAAAGTTACTGCGCCCTTGGTTGGGCGGATTCTTACGGCGACGTCTGGGCTGAACTATTGCTCGCCGAACCAGGCTTTGCTCAAGCGAGCGCTGATGGTCTTGGTCTCGATCTTCGCCTGCCCACGACCGACGATGCGCCGGCCGGCGGCACGATCTTCGACAGCATAAGCCGCAGTGATCAGGTCGGGATTCTGTTCGTCGAGTTCGCAACGCGCCGCCGTTTGCGCGTCAACGGCGTGGTTGCATCCGCCGAACGACGCGAAATCCATGTTCGAGTAGCGGAAGCCTACCCGAATTGTCCTAAATACATCCAGCGTCGGGATCTCGTGCAGGAGGCAACTTCCCGCGGCGGGACCATGTGTGCGCCTAGAAGCGGTCGTGAACTCAACACGGAACTTGCGGAACTCATTGCGGGCGCAGACACCTTCTTCGTCGCCAGCGTTCATCCCGACGGACCTGCCGATTGCTCGCATCGTGGCGGAACGCCGGGCTTTGTCGAGGTCAGCGGCAATACGCTGTATGTGCCAGATTATCCGGGCAACTCAATGTTCGGTACACTCGGCAATTTGGCGGTGAAGCCGCGTGCAGGTCTTGCCTTTATCGACTTCGACAACCAGCGCCAGCTCCAAATGACCGGAGATGTCACCCTCAACTTCACGGACACAAAAAGTCCTGAGAAAACCGGCGGAACCGACCGCTGGTGGTCGTTTCACTGCAAACAATGGCGCCTTTCGCCGTTGTCACCTCACCGGTCCTGGCGCCTCGTCGACAGATCTCCTTTCAATCCGTGAGTTCCAGCGCTATGAAAATGACGGTCATCGACAAGACGCTTCTCGTTGAAGACACGTTACGTGTTCGCCTTGCGCCGCAAAATGAGAAGGCCTTGCCCCCGTTTGCGCCGGGAGCGCATATCGAGATCGCCATTGGCGCGATCAAGCGGCGTTATTCGCTAACATCCTCGCCGACGGCGCGTGAGTTTTTTGAGATCTGCGTTCTCAAGACTGTTCCGAGCCGCGGCGGATCGAAATATATCCACGAAGATTTGTGCGTTGGCGAAACTCTCGAGGTCAAAGGTCCGTTTAGCGCATTCGATCTAAAAATGACCGCACTCCACACGGTGCTGATTGCAGGCGGTATCGGCATCACGCCGTTTCTGACGATGATGGAGGCGCTCGCGGAGGCTGGTCGATCCTTCGAAGTGCACTATGCCAGCCGCAATTCAGCGCGCCTTCTGCCTCTTGCCCCGTTCGAGCAATACGTCACGCAATATGTCGATGACGGTGGATCCCCGACCCTCGATGTGGCTCGTATGATTTCCCAATGTCGTCGTGACGCGCATTTTTACGTGTGCGGACCACAGCCGCTGATCGAAGCCGTTCGATCAACGGTGGCGGCGCTAAATCTACCGGCTGAAGCCCTTCATATCGAGAGCTTCGGTGCATTGAGCCGCTCTGCCGATCAACCCTTCACGCTGCGCTTGCTGCAGTCACAGCTGACAATCCCGGTGAAGCCCGGGGTGTCCATCCTCGATGCAATGACCGAGGCCGGAGTCTGGGCGCCATCGGAGTGTCGCCGGGGCGAGTGCGGGTCATGCTATACGCCGGTCCTCAGTGGCGCCGTTGATCATCGCGACGTCTGCCTCTCTCCAGATCAACGCCGAGCGGGGATGTGCACCTGCGTTTCTTGGCCAACGAGCGACGAACTCACGCTCGATCTATGACTTGCCCGTGACACACCAACACGCCGGTTCTGTCACAAATTTCTCTCTGAGGCCGGCCTACGTTACGCTAGTTGGCGAGGCAGGCGGAACAGCGCGCTGATCGAATTCAAAGGGAGCCATTTCGGCCGTCACGTGATCCTCTGGGGCGTGCGCTGGTATGTTCACGTGACAGCCGGATACATTCGGTTGCATCGAGATGGTCCGGCCTCAATTTCCTCGCGCCGTTCTCGATCTCGACCTCCAGCGTAGCGCTTGCCGCGAAACAAGGCAGAAAGCCCTGACCGGGTGCCGCCACGGAAACGGGGATTACGATCCTACAGCGATTGCCAGGGCCGCCAAGCGCACGCCTTCGGCCACCTGCGCCCCGGCTTCTTCGCTCTCGCACGCCCGCGCCAGCGTCACCCCGCCTGACAACAGCGCTAGTAGCGCCCACGCTCGCGCCAGACGGTCGGCCTCGGCCCCGACGAGACCCCGGGCGATAGCCCGAGCTACACGTCGTGCTCGCTCCTCGAATACCGAGCGGATCGCACTGTCGGCGCGCTGCACTTCGGGCGTTAGGCTCTGCAGGGCGCAACTCATGCCGAGTTCACAGGTACGCTTGGGACCGAGGTAGAGATCAATGAAGGCAGCCAGCCAAGCGTCGCCTTGCTCTTCCTGCAAGGCGCCTATGCACTCGTACAATTCATCGAGCCCGGCTTCGACCGCAACCTTGAACGCTTCGTCCTTAGACTTGAAGTGACCGTAAAAGGCGCCCGAGGTCACCCCCGCCTCCTTGGCCAGTCCGTCGACCCCGATTCCCCCATATCCACGCTTGCGGAATCCACGTCCCGCCGCTTCGACGAGCCGGGCCCGCGCCTGCTCCTTATGGTCCGCCTGATATCGCATACGCACTCCATGACATCGCGATCGTTATTTTTTCTCTTGACTCAATAACGATCGTTATCTAATGGATGAATAGCGGTCGTTATATGGCGTATCGCAGCGGGAAACAACCCCATCCTCTTTAACGGAAAATGGAGAAAAATCATGCCTATCAGCATTACCCTCACCGAAGGAGTCATCCCCACAGACAAGGTCATGCTGGCGGTCGAGAAGATCACCGAAAGCTTCCTTAGGCACCATGGATTGGTCGGAAACAGGGTGATGACGCCCAACGTCACGGCGCACCTCAACGTGCTTCCCAAAGGATTCACTTTTGCCGGGGGCAAACCGATCGACGGCGCGTGGATCGAGACGAAGACCCCCTCATTCGCGCTCGCCGACCATGCGATCCAGACAACCTTCTTCGGCGAGGCGACCCAGATTTTGCACGAACTTTCGGGCGGGACGCTCGCCAAGGACCGGATCTGGTCCAACGGGGTCCATGCCGTGGATGGCACCTGGAATATCGATGGCAAGGCGTTGACCAACGCCGAGATTGGCGCGGCGGTGGCTGCGGCCTGACATCCCCGAATTACAAAGGAACGCGTGATGAAACGACTGATCGCTGTGCTTTTTGCAAGTAGCGTGGCCTTGACAGCTATGGGCCCGGCACGAGCCGCCGAGGTTGGCCGGGACTGCATGCCGATCGGCGGCGTCGCCATTCCAAACTTCTTCCCTGAAGGAGACCGAAAGCCGATCGTTATTTCGGCATCTGTCGCGGGCAGCGTGCAGAATGCGGCAGGCAAGATCCTGGCGCAGCGCGAGACTCCCACTGGTCTCGAGATGGATATGGAGCACTACTTCGGTCGTGAAGACGGCGGAGCCATCCACACCAAGGATCTCGGTATCCTGACAAGCGTGCCCGGCAAGCCAGGCCGCTACATGCTGGAAATTACCTACGATATCCAGCAAGCGGATTCGCGCGGCACGCTCAAGGGCTATGGTGGCGTGTTCAACAGCTATGGCCTGGTCGATTTGCGCGACCCGAACAACATGGTCGGGCTAGTCCGTTACGGCGGCGAAATCTGCAAATAATCTAACATTATAACTGCCCCCATCAAGTCTGATTTCTCAATCCTGGACCGTCTCCTTGGACCAAAGCTGGAGCGACGGGCGGAATTTTTTGACCCGCCGCTCCCTTCTTCTTCACATCTGAGGAATCTACCATGCCCCTGCTTCGCATAACCTATCAACGCGGCGCGCTTGACCAGGCCCAGAAGGCCCGGCTCGCGGCCGAAGTCACGCCTGTCTTGCTCGTCGGCGAAGTCGGCTCGGATACGCCGCAAGGCCGCGCCGCAACCTACGTCATCTTCGAGGAAAAAGACCCCGCGACTGAATGGTTCGTCGGCGGCGAGCCCGACAACCAAGCGCCCGTCGGCGGGCGTTTTCTGTTCGAGATCTGGTATCTTGAGGGTGCTGCGACACAGACTGAAAAGTCCAATGTCCATGCCAAGATGAATGACATTATCGCTGGCGCCTTCGGTCTCGATGGAAGCTTCCCGAACCGGCTTGGCGACTGGGTGATTATCAATGAGGTCCCTGAAGGGGCGTGGGGTGCGAGCGGAGCCACGGTCGGTATCGCCGCCGCCAACGATGCCCTTGGGGGAGCACCCGAGCGCGCAGAATATTATGAGCGCCATCTCGCCGCCAAACGCCGTGTCGCCGAAAACCACGCCTTTCCCGTCGATCGCGCCTGATCGCAGCATTGCGGGAGGGTATCGTCCTCCCGCGCCCACGCGTTTCAATGGAGAATATTCTCATGACTCACCAAGTCTATAATGCAAATACAGCACCAGAAGCCGCCCGAGCCGCGCTTACCACAATCGAAAAAGGTTTTGGCTTCATCCCCAACATGCTTGGAGCCATGGCAGGGGCGCCTGCCGTTCTCGAAGCCTATCAGACCGGCGGTGCGTTGTTCGACAAGACGTCGCTCAACGCGACCGAGCGCCAGATCGTCATGCTGACGACAAGCGCTGAAAATGGATGCGAATATTGCATGGCGCCCACAGCGCGCGCTCTGCCATGCAAAAGGTCGATGCGCAGGCGGTCGACGCCATCCGCGCGCGGCGTCGCATTCCCGATCTGAAGCTTGAGGCGCTACGCCGTCTGACGGTCCAGATCGTGACAGCGCGTGGTCGTCCCTCGCGCGAGGCACTGACAGCCTTCATCGAGGCGGGCTATGGCGAGGCACAAATCCTCGAAGTCGTCTTCGGGGTAGGGCTAAAAACCATCGCCGACTACATCAACCACATCGCTGGAACCAAGCTTGATGACGTCTTCGCGCCTTTTGCCTGGTCCAAGCCCTAGTCCTGACCGTTTCAACAAGGATAAAAGCCATGAGCTTCACTATGGCGTCGGCATCGTTGCCGGTCTTCGTCCATTATCTCAGTATTCTGTCAGGCTTGCTCGACAAGGCCGAAATCCATGCCACCGCACGTAAGATCGATCCCGAGGCGTTGCTCGGCGCACGGCTCTATCCTGACATGCACAGCTTTCGCGGACAGGTGCAATTTTCCTGCGACTTCGCGAAAGGCGCGGTTGCGCGCCTCGCTGGCATTGAGAACCCTTCCTATCCCGACAACGAAATCGGTTTCGAGGATCTTCGCGCCCGGATTACCAAGACACTGGACTTCATAGCTTCGGTCGACGGTAAGCTCATCGAAGGTGGGGAAGGTCGCGCGATTGCGCTCAAGTTCGGCGGGCTCAGTCTGTCGGCCAGCGGGCGAGACTATCTGGTTGGCTTCGCGGTGCCGAGCTTCATCTTTCATGTGAGCATCGCCTACGCTCTGCTTCGCCACAATGGGATCGAAATCCGCAAGCTTGATTTCCTTGGCAAGGTGCCCGGCATGGCCGGGTTCGATGCAGACCCAGAAGGTTGAGTAGAGGTCATGCGCATCGTTCACACCATGATCCGCGTCGGCAATCTCGACCGCTCGCTTGCATTTTATGTCGATATGCTCGGCATGACATTGTTCCGGCGCGAGGAATACCCTTCGGGCCGCTTCACGCTCGCCTTTGTAGGCTATGGTTCGGAGGCAAGCTCTGCAGTGATCGAGCTGACGCACAATTGGGACACGGAAAACTATGAGCACGGCAGCGGCTATGGCCATATCGCATTAGGGGTGAGCAACGCCCGTGCGGCATGCGACGCGTTCGCGGCCAAGGGTGCGAGAATCGTCCGCCCAGCTGGTCCGATGTCGAATGCGTCGCCCGATCGCGACGATATCGAGATCATCGCCTTTCTCGAAGACCCCGATGGCTACCGCATCGAGCTCATCGAAACCCCGCTGGCTTGAGATCGATCATGCTTCGTTTTCCGCTCTTCGCCGCCCGGGCCACCGCCGCAGGGGTGCTGATTCCGATTATGGCGTTACCCGATGTCCGGCTTGGCAAGGCGCTGGGCGCGGCAGCACAGGCCCCGGTGCTGCTGTTCGTCGTTGGGCTCATGGCTGCTTGCACGGTCAGTTTGCTGATCACGGGCGGGATCCACGACTTGCGCCTGCTGCGCCAAGCGCGCGCGCTCGATCTTGCGAGCGGGCTCATCATGGCGAGCTATGTCTTCATGGTCACCTTCCTTGCCCCGCGCTTCGGTATCAGCGCGGTTTTCCTCTCTGCCGTTTCGGTGCAGATTCTGACCTCGGCCGCAATCGATCGTTTCGGTTTGTTTGGCGCAAGTTTTTGGCCGGCATCGCTGGCCCGCGTCATCGGGATCGCCCTCATCCTTGCGGGTCTCGCGATGACGCAGATTGGTGGCGGGACCGGCGTCGCTGAAAGCCTGCCATGACGACGAAGGACCGCCACCGCCTGGCCATATTGGCGCTACCAGGCGTCGTGCCCTTTGATCTCGCTATCCCCTGTGCAATTTTCGGTTGCGCCAGGATCGGTGGAGAGCACGCCTATGCCGTCACGGTCTGCGGTTCCGGGCCATCTATCGAAACTCCATATTTCGATATTGGACTACGGCATGGGCTTGAGGCCGTGGATAGCGCCCAAACGATTATCGTTCCGGGAATCGACGATCCGACCGAGCCTGTCGCGGTTGAGGTGATCGCAGCCCTACAAGCTGGAGCGCGCCGAGGCATCCGCATTGCGTCGATCTGCTCGGGTGCTTTCGTTCTTGCCGCTGCTGGCCTGCTGGACGAGCGACGCGCAACCACGCATTGGCGCATGGCGCGGGCATTGGCCGACTCTTATCCTGTCGTGACGGTCGATCCCAATGTGCTATTCGTCGACGAAGGCGCGGTACTCACGTCCGCAGGGCTCTCTGCCGGTATCGACCTCTGCCTGCATATGGTCCGGCAAGACTTCGGTCAGGCTGTCGCCGCGGAGGCTGCGCGCTTTACGGTCGCGCCTCTCGACCGCGATGGCGGGCAGGCACAGTATATCCGTCACGAACTATCGACTTCGCGCGAGAGCCTCGCACCGGTAATGGACTGGATTATTAATCATCTTTCCGAGCCATTGGATGTGGCTGCCCTTGCAGCGCAAGCACGCATGAGCACACGCACTTTTTTGCGCCGCTTTCGCGAGCAGACCGGCGCGACCCCGATGCGATGGCTTATTCACGCCCGGGTACGGTATGCGCAAGAACTTCTCGAATCCAGCGCCCGTCCCATAGAGGAAATCGCGCTCGCGACGGGATTTGAGTCACCGGTCACCTTTCGCGCACGCTTTCGCCGACAGGTAGGCGTTACCCCGATGGCCTATCGGCAGCGCTTCAATGCTGCGGGCGCCGCCAGAACCGGGCGCGGCCGCTCCTGAATGGCGCTAATTGAGCGCTAAATGTCACTGCCGCCACTCACGCTTTCCGCGCAACAGGCGCAGGGTTGAGGCCTCAATTTGAGGAGCCCCTTCATGTCCGATCAAAATCCCCCTAAACTCAAAGTGGCCATGCTCGTCTATCCACGGCTGACTCTGCTGGACCTTGCCGGTCCGCAGTCGCTCTGGTGCATGCAGGCCGAAACCTATCTGGTCTGGGAAAGTCTCGATCCGGTTGTCACCGACACTGACCTGACCTTGCAACCAACCCACACTTTCGAAACCTGCCCGACTGACGTCGATATCCTTTGCGTTCCAGGCGGGTTCGGCGCATGGGACGTGATCAATAATGCCCGGGCGATGGACTATCTCGCGCGCGCCGGAGCGGAAGCCAGATATGTTACCGGAATCTGCTTCGGGACGATCATCATGGCCGCCGCAGGCCTCCTCGACGGATACAGGGCGGCCACCCATTGGGCGACTTATCCGATGCTGGAATCGCTTGGGGTCGAAGGCGTGCGCGAGCGCGTGGTTATTGACCGCAACCGCATCACCGGCGGCGGAGTGACAGCTGGCGTCGATTTCGGACTAACGGTGCTATCTGAACTACGCGGCGAGACCGTCGCCAAGGCCACACAGTTGTTGATCGAGTACAATCCTAAACCGCCGTTCAATGCTGGCTCACCCGAAGCTGCCGGACCAGAGTTGACCGCGTTCGCGGCAAGCCTGGTTAAGGACGATTTCGAACAGAATGCGATGCCTGCGGTGATGGCTGCTGCTCAGCGCCGCAAGGCGGCCGCGCGGTAGCAGAAAAAAGGGAGCGGCGGGGCGGATATTACGACTCGACCCGCCGCGGCAATTCCGTTTCTTCGGCCGCGAGGAACGCAGCGATCGGAACACGACAAGCCGGGGAGGTCTATCATCGTGAACTTTGATTATCGCCACTTGACTCTGACCGGATCGGTCGAACGATATCATCGAACGCGCTTTCAACATCAGTGGCATTTTCCACATTCCGCTGAATGTCGCGGGTGCGCGAATAGGACCGCGTTCTTCGCACTTCTGGGGGTGATGTCACATTAACCGGCGGGTAGGCTTCGGTGGGCCATTCAGGCTGCATGAACCCCTCGCCCGTCAGCTACAAGCGCCATCGCTTTCCGCCGCAGATCTTCGCCCACGCAGTGTCGCTATATTTTGGACTTCCGCTGAGCCTGCGACTGATCGAGGAACTGCTGCTCGAAAGTGGGATGGTGGGATCCCTACGAGACAGTTCGCGCCTGGGCTCAAAACTTTGGACCGGGCTATGTCAGGTGCTTGAAGCGAAAGAAGCCGAGACGACAAGACATTTGGCATTTCGACGAAGTGGTGGTCACGATCAATGGTGAAACGCGTTATCTCTCGCGCGCGGTCGATCAAGAAGGATATATGCTTGACGAAATCGTCCGGATACCGAGTCATACTCGAGCCGCCAAGCGGTTGTTGGAGCGGCTTTTGCGCAAGCAAGGTTGTCCTGCCAAGTGCATGATCCCCGACAAACTCGGCTCCTACAGAGCCGCCCGGCGCAAGATCATGCCGAAAGGAGAGCATCGCCAACACAAGGGCCTCAACAACCGCGCGGAAAACTCGCCTGTTCCCATCCGATAGCGCGAGCGGCGATGCAAGGTTTTCGTTCATGGAGGTGACTCCAGAGATTCGTCGAAATTTTTCCGCCGTCAGCAAGCGCGAGAACGATGCTGCCGCCCGGAAGGCCTTTGCCGAAGACCGCGTTGTGCCGGTAAGGCTCCCGCGTCTCAACCTACATGCGGGCCGTCAAAGACCCGCTTCGCTACGTAGCGGCCTGAGCGCCGTGCGGGGCCGCTTACGGCCAGAAGAAAAGGCCCGACGGTTTCCCGCCGAGCCCCGATCCACAAGGACCTGCGCGGAATCGGTCGACCAAACTTCTTTCGCGCTGGTTCCGATTAGCACATGGACCTAACATGCTTGAATGTTTGCTTGTCGCCTCGGGCACTCGCCGTTGTCCTGATCGGGCTTCCGACCGAGATCGTGCGCCTTGCCCGCGAAATTCGCGCCGCCCGCGAGGACGCCAGCCTGCCCGCGACGCCCTCACCCGGTCGCTGCGCGCTCGTCTCGGATGTTCCCTTGCGGACGCGCTCGCCAGCGGCCTCGTCCACGAACGAGCGGAACGCTGTGATGGCTGATCGGCTGATCTTCGTCGGGCCGTTACTGCGGTTGCTGCCCTCGATTGCGTCGATAGCGTCGTGCCATCACCAGCAAGATCGCTTCCCGCCTGAGCTTTTACCGCAGCCCATGACTTATGGCACTCCCGCCGGCAAGGGAAATTTCTGTAACCCTCTCGCCGCTGTTTTCGCTGCGAAGAGAACGCCTTAATGAGCCTTTTCAGAATGGAAGTTTAGATGCTCGCCATAGAGCGCAATTGCCGCCTTCTCCTGGCTTCGATGGCCGCTGATTTTGTCGCGTCGCACGTAGCAGAGTGGCGTATGAGCAAAGAGCCTTGCGCGCCCCGCATCATCGCGGAGTTACAGGACGTCGCCGCCGTGATCGGTGCCGGTAAGTCGCTTGTCTGCTAGCCCGCGTCGATCACTTCGAGAGCGCGCCATGCTTAATGACCACTGGGCCGACGCGGAGAGCCCGCCCGTCATCGCGTTTGTCGCCGTAATGCGCGCCCATCGTCGCATGGGCGACGCGTTACGGGCGCATCGCCCGCATGACTTCGTGAAGGCTGCGGACGAAGCGCTCGACGCTCGCATGGCCTATGCGTTTGCCTTGGCTCTCTCGCTGCAAAGCTATTGGGGCGCGTGATGTAACCAGTCATTGGAACGGTCACCGCTCTCCCCGTTAGAGATGTCACTCATACTCAGCTGGCCGGCTTTGGAGGAGTGAGTGATGACGGTGTTGTTGATGAGCTGTGCGGAGATCGACCGGTTGCACGTTTTGCGGGATGTCGTTGCGGAGCGGATTTCAGCTTGGGATGCAGCGCAGTTGTTGCGCGTGACGCCGCGGCAGGTCTTTCGGTTTCTGAAGGTCCATCGGACGGACGGGCCATCGGCGAAGCGCGGCGGCAAGCCGAGCAACCGATCATATCCGCAAATCGTCAGGGCCGAAGCGTTGGCGCTCATCAAGGCCAACTACGCGGATTTTGGCCCGACGCTCGCGGCTGAGAAGTTGGTCGAGCGGCATGGGCTGTATGCACGCGTCGAGACTGTGCGGCGTTGGATGATAGCCGAGAGTCTTTGGAGAGACCGAAAGCAGCGCCTCCCTTCGGTTCATCAGCCCCGGCATCAGCGCGAGCGCGTCGGCGAACTCGGCCAGATCGACGGCTCGCGGGATTATTGGTTCGAGAACCGCGGCCCGGAATGCACGCTGATCGCTTATATCGACGACGCCACGAGCCGGATTCAGCACGCCACCAAGGAACTGCAGACACACTCCGGCTAAAACGCCAGCCCCGATATCAGCGGCATGAAACTGGACACGCGGTAGGCTATGCTACAGAATACATATTCTGTTATTTTAAGACGGCTGATGGCGAATGGCAAGAACCCGCGAATTCGATCCTGCGACTGCTCTCGATGCCGCCATGAAGGTGTTCTGGCGCAACGGCTACTACGCGACCTCAATCGAGGACCTGGTGGAGGCCACGGGCGTAAGTCGCTACGGGCTCTACGGGGTGTATGAAAACAAACACGGCTTGTTTCTTGCGGCGCTCGATCACTACATGACGACCGTGGTGGGAGAGCTGGCGAGTGTCCTGCATCAGCAAGACGCCTCGCTCGACGCAATCAAAAACTTCGTGTCGAGGCTCGGGGAATTCGCGGCCAAGCCATCAGGGCGGATCGGGTGTCTGCTATGGAATACGGCCAGTGAGGTCGCCCCGCACGACAAGGTCGCAGCCCGCAAAGTTGCTGAATTTCGGACCTACCTCTCCACGGGCTTTGAAGCCGCGCTATGCACTGCAGTCGCCCGGGGTGAATTGAGCGGCGGCTTCGATTCGAAGCGGGAAGCTGACTTCCTTGCGGGTGTCGTACAGACTTTGGCGGCGCTCGCACGGTCGCATGCAGAGCCGCGTGTCATCACCAATTTCGTCAGCGTCAGCCTCGGCACCTTGGTTTAAGCGCCTAAAAATAATTCCAGAACGGCCGTTCTTGATTTCTATTGACTCTTACCAGAACGCGTGTTCTGGTAACACAACCTAGAGCGCGCAGCGATGCCACAGGAAGAAGGCGGTGTCGGTGACGCCAGGATATAAGACGTGGAGAGCAGATCATGACTTTTTCAGCTGTCGGAAACGACCGCGGCTTCGCAGATGTCGTGAAGAAAATTCGGGCGCCGCTGCGCTTCGAAGGAGTGGGTTACTACGATGTACCGCCGGAGAAGATGTTCGCCGTGGTTTCTGAGCCTGCTTCAATGAGCAAATGGCTGCCCATGCTCAAATCGCTGCAAATGAGTCACGCGGCTTCCGAGAACGGGCCGTCGGCGTGTGGTGTCGGTTCGGAGCGCAGCTGCTCATTCAGCATGATGGGCGACGTTTTCGAGCGCGTGATTTGGTGGAATCCGCCGCATGGTTATGCTTTCAGCTTTCAGCCGAAGAGCAAGATGATGATGCCGACGCGTGATCACTCCGTTGTCTTCCTTGTCCGCCCGCATGGTAACGGAGGCAGCGAGTTCGTGTTCCGCACCTATTTCGATTGGCAGCCGGGCCTCATGCGTTTCATGGCGGCGCGCATGATGCCGATGATGCTGAACATGTCTTTCGTCAATTTGCAAAAGCAGCTCGGCGGCAAGGGCGGCAAAGCGCGGCGGGTGGCCTAAGATCATGAGTAAGCAAGCAGCAAACAGCATCGATCCGGAAATCCTCGACTCAAATCAGTCGCTCACCCAGCAGATCGCCGCATTCACCGCGGCGGCGGAGAAGCGCCTGCCGCCGGGTTACATCGACGCGTTCCGCGCACTCGTGGCACGGCTTGTGGAAGAGGGAATAGGGCGGTCTGCGCCAAAGGTTGGTGCGGCATTTCCGGATTTCGAATTGCGGGACGACGCCGGAAACAATGTGCGCGCCAGCGATCATTGGAGCCATCGCACGATGATCATCAAGTTTTATCGCGGCGGTTGGTGCCCTTACTGCAACCTGGAACTCAAAGCCCTACAGCAGCACCACCAGGATCTTGCAGCGCTGAATGCCGAAATCTTTGCCGTGGCGCCGGAAAAATCGACGGCGCAAGCAGAGACAAAACAGAAAGCCGCCGCAGGCTTTACATTCTTGTGGGATCGCAACAATGAGCTTGCGCGCCAGCTTGGCATTTCATTTCCCGTTGATGCAGTGGTCAAGGATATCTACGGAAAGCTCGACCTTGATCTTCAGGAGGTCAATGGGGTTTGGGAACTTCCTGTGCCGGCGACGTTCGTGGTGAGGGACGGTCGCGTGAGATACCGGGTTATTGATCCCAATTACCTGGAGCGGCAGGACCCGGTCGATCTCATCGCATGGCTGCGTGCCGACGCTGATGTAGGACAAGGTGGGATGCCGTCGTATGTGTAAAAAGGCCGGAAAATTAGTGTCCAAGGGCGGGCCAAAGTCGAACGAGACGCACGTGCAGCCGATGGGCGCCCAAATGTTCGAGGTCATCGCGGAAGCGTTCCGTAATAATGAGCCACGCGCCGAGCGGGTAAAGCTGTTCGGATTCGATTGCTTGAGGATCGCTGGCAAGGTGTTCGCGAAAGTCAGCAAGGGACGGCTCATTGTAAAGCTTCCCGCTGCTCGCGTCGCGGCGCTGATGACGGCGGGGCAACTCGAGCCCTACGAAGGAGCACGCGGCGCGATGAAGGAGTGGGCCGTCGTGGTCACAGATGATGAGCGGCTCGCCATTGCTGTATCCGAAGAAGCGCGTTCGTTTGTCAGTGGCTGAAGCGGCAAGACGCAACGATCGCCTGATTTTCTGGACCACGCTTATGCATAATTCGTGCAGACTGTGTGAAAAGCTTTTTCTTGCGTGAACGGCCGACTGCGCGCCGCGCAATGGCGGGTTTTGGTCGCTATGGTCGGAAAATTCACCAAGCACGCCTACGGCGTCCAACTGGTCGTGACAGCCCGGATTTGGCCTGACGGCGCGGCTTTTACGAACGGACGGCCTCCATCATGGCCTCGACACCGAGGATATTGAGGGCCCGCCTTAAATTGTAGACGAACGCGGTCACACTGAACTCGGCGCGCACCTTGTCGAGGCCGCGCATAAGGAACGCACCCTGGTTCATCCATTGTTTGATGCTGCCGAAGGGATGCTCGACGGTCTCTCGGCGGCGGTCGAGAACTTCCGGCCGCGCCTTCAGACGCGCCGCCATGCGGTCGAGCACCGCCTCGTTCTCCAGACGCGAGACCTTACGATAGCCGTTGGTGCAACGCGACCGCATCGGGCAAACCAGAATCTGCCCGGCGGGACAAATGAATACGTCCCGCTCCGGATCGTAGCGAAACTCGTCCTTGCGGAAAAAGCCCTCGCGCACCGACGATCCACGCTGCGGCTTGGGAACAAAAGGAACGCAGCCAGCTTTCTCGCAAGCCTCGATGTCCTCGATTTTGAAGTAGCCGCGATCGGCGACTACATCGATGGTCGCTATATCGAGGATGGCCCGGGTAGGCTCGGCGGTTTGGGTCAGCAGGCCCATGTCCACGACCTGATAGGTCACGGCCTGTTCGACGATCATTTTGTTCTTGGCGTCGATGGCGACCTGGATGTTGTAGCCGACTCCAACTTTCGTATGCGCGGCCATCGCCCGGTTGTCGGGATCGGTCAGCGAAACTTGGGCCTCGCCGGTTCGCTGCATCTCCGCGAGCCGCACGGCGTAACGACCGCGCTTGTTGCGAAGCGCTTCGATTTTTTCCGCAAGATTTTTCGTCCGAGCGCCACCCGTTCCGCTTTCCGCGGCATCGCCCTCGTCAAGCCGCTGCAGATATTCTTCCAGACGTTCGTCCGCCGCCTCGATGAATTTCTCCAACGAATTGCGGGTAAAATTGCGGTCCTTGTTGTTGACCGCCTTGATGCGCGTGCCGTCCACGGCCAGAAGCTCGCGCCCAAATAGAACGAGACGCTTGCAAAGAAGGGTGAACTGGCGAAACACGAATTTGGAAGCGGCGCAGTTGTAGTTGTTATGCACGCCCCGATGTTGCCAGCATGTCGAGCACAGGACAGGAAGGGGCGGGGTCGCCGGAACAGCCCGAGATTGTGTCGGCGAGAATGCCTTCCAGTCTGGCAAGGTCGGCCAATTTCAGCCGCACGTCGTCGAGATGTGCGCGGGCGATCTCTCTCACCTCGGCGCAAGAAATGCGGGAAGGCTCGGCAAGAGCCAGCAAGGCCCGGATTTGCTCAATGCTGAATCCAAGCTCGCGGGCGCGCCGGATGAAGGCCAATCTTCGAATATGCCCTTCTTCGTAGGCACGGTAGCCGCTCGCGGTTCTTGCGGGCGGCGGCATAAGCTTGATGCGCTCATAATAGCGCACAGTCTCAAGATTGACGCCCGCCGCCGCTGCGAGCTGCCCAATGGTCAAGGCCTTCATGGATTTTTCGCTTGCACCTGTAGTCGCTACGGGGTGCAGGATAGCCCAACCATCACGCAAGGGCGAGCCATGACCATCAATACAGCGCAAGAAGCAACGCCAGCCGCTTCGTCTCCCCCCGGTCTGCCAGCCTCGCCAAAATGGTTCGCAGCCTTGGGACTGGTCGCCGGACTCGGCGCGGTCGTCGCGTCTTCGTGTTGCGTGATCCCGCTTGGGCTCGCTGCGCTTGGCGCGGGCGCGGGAATTCTCGGCGGGCTGGAAATGATCGTCGAATGGCGCGTCCCGCTTCTCTCGATCAGCGCCTTGGCGATTGTCGGCGGGTGGGGCGCGTGGTGGTTGAAGCGGCCAATTGCTTGCGTTTCGGGGGCGAGCTGTGCGTCGCCGCAACACTCACGTGCAACGCTCGCGCTTCTGCTCTGCGCCTCGATAACCGTGCTGGCGGCGGCAAGCTGGGGTTACATCGACCCCGCGCTGCTCAAATTGGTGCGGGGCCGCTGATGCAGCTCGTCTCGAAAATCACTTGCCCGTCCTGCGGTCACCAGTCGGCTGAGATGATGCCGACCGATGCCTGCCAGTTCGTCTATGAATGCAAGGGCTGCGGTGCGCTGCTAAAGCCAAAGGCTGGGGACTGTTGCGTCTTCTGCTCCTATGGCGACGTGCCATGCCCGCCAATTCAAGACGCAAGAGAACATCGACGCCCCGCCGCATGCTGCTCCGGCGCATAGGAGCACGGCTCGGCGGGCTTGACACGCCTCATATTTCCATCATATTAGAAACATGGAAAAACAAGAAGCCATAGCCGCCCTTGTCGCGCTCGGTCACGAGACCCGTCTCGATATTTTCCGCCTCCTCATGCAGGCCGGACCCGAGGGGCTTCCTGCGGGACAAATCGGCGAGCGGCTGGGGCTTGCGCCCGCGACGCTGTCTTTTCACCTCACCCAGCTCAAACACGCGGACCTCATAACCTTCCGGCGCGAAAGCCGGTCGCTGATCTACTCGGCGGCCTATCCGGTCATGAACGCGCTGCTCGCTTACATGACCGAGAATTGCTGCCAAGGCGCAGACGCCTCTTGCGAAGCCGCCACTCCTTCAAGTTGCCAGCCAAAGGAACGCCATGAAACGCCTGCACGTGCACGTGTCCGTTGATGACCTTGCGGGGTCTGTCCGCTTTTACAGCGCGCTTTTCGGGGCTGTACCCACCGTCGCCAAACCCGACTATGCCAAATGGATGCTCGATGATCCGCGCGTGAATTTCGCGATTTCGGCGCGCGGCGGAAAGGCGGGCGTCGATCATCTCGGGATTCAGGTCGAGACGCCCGAGGAGCTGAAAGAAGTCTATGGCCGCCTGCAACAGGCTGAACGGCCTATGCTGGAAGAAGGCGCGACAACCTGCTGCTACGCCGAGTCCGAAAAGGCGTGGACCTCGGACCCGCAAGGGCTGCTGTGGGAGTCGTTTTTGACGACCGGCAAAAGCACAGTCTTTGGCGATGACACGAGGCTAGCGGGATTCCGCACCGGCGGGAAGGGGGAGTCCTCTCCCTGCTGCGGCTCAAAGCCTGCGCCAGTCGTTGAAGCCGCTTGTTGTTCTGGAACGGGAGCCAACAAATGACCGAGCGCGTTTACAATGTCCTCTTTCTCTGCACCGGCAACACGGCGCGTTCGGTTCTCGCCGAAGGCATTCTGCGCAAGGACGGCGCGGGCCGCTTCAAGGCCTTTTCGGCGGGGAGCCATCCCAAGGGCGTGGTGAACCCTTACGCGCTGAAGACGCTTGAGGCCTATGATTATCCAACCGACGGCTTCCGCTCGAAGAGCTGGGAAGAGTTTGCCGGACCCGACGCGCCGAAGATGGATTTCGTTTTCACGGTCTGCGACAGCGCGGCGGGCGAAGCCTGCCCGGTCTGGCCGGGCCAACCGATGACCGCGCATTGGGGCATCGAAGACCCTGCCGCTGTCGAGGGCTCGGATTTGGAGAAGCAGAAGGCCTTCAATCTCGCCTTCCGCTACATGAAGACGCGCATTTCCCTCCTGCTGGCGACGCCCATTCCCCGCCTCGATAAGCTGGCGCTGACCAACCGCCTGCGCGAAATCGGCGAGGCGGAAGGCGCGACCCACGGCCACAAAACGGAGGCGTAAGGGTGTCCGTCACGATTTACCACAACCCCGCCTGCGGCACCTCGCGCAACACGCTGGCGATGATCCGCCAAAGCGGCGAAGAGCCGGTCGTCATCGAATATCTGAAAGACCCGCCGACGCGCGCGCGGCTCGTCGAGCTGATCAAGGCCATGGGCATTTCTGCGCGCGAGCTGCTGCGGCAGAAGGGAACTCCTTATGACACGCTCGGCCTTGCCGATCCCAAATGGACGGAAGATGAGCTGATCGGCTTCATGCTCGAACACCCGATCCTCATCAACCGGCCTATCGTTGTAACGTCGAAGGGCGCGCGGCTGTGCCGCCCTTCCGAGGCCGTGCTCGATATTCTGCCCAATCCGGTGATTGGCGATTTCACCAAGGAAGATGGCGAAGTCGTCACCGGCAAAGGCGCTCAACCCCAATCCTGAAAGGACTGACATGACCACCATTCACGTTTTCGATCCCGCCCTTTGTTGCAGCAGCGGCGTCTGCGGCGTCGATGCGGATCAGGCGCTTATCGCCTTCGCGGCGGATGTCGATTGGGCGAAAAAGAGCGGCGCGCAAATCGAGCGCTTCAACCTTGCGCAGCAACCCATGGCCTTTGCCGACAACGCCACGGTGAAAGGCTTTCTTGAGCGCTCCGGTCAGGAGGCGCTGCCGTTGATCCTCGTCAATGGCGACATTGCGCTTGCCGGACGTTATCCCAACCGCACCGAGCTGGCGCGCTGGGCGGGCGTCAAGGAAGCCGCCGAAGCGCATCAAGGCTCATGCTGCGGCGGCAAGACCTCCTGCTGCTGAGGTAACCCCATGAGATTCCTCGAAGGCGCGCCGCGTTTCCTCTTCTTCACCGGCAAGGGCGGGGTCGGCAAGACCTCGCTGGCCTGCGCCACGGCGATCCAGCTCGCGCAAGCGGGCCGCCGGGTGCTGCTGGTCAGCACCGACCCGGCCTCGAATGTCGGCCAAGTTTTCGGGGGTTCGATCGGGAACAAGATCACCCCGATTAGCGATGTTCCCCGGCTGTTTGCCCTTGAAATCGACCCGGAAGCAGCGGCGCAAGCCTACCGCGACCGCATTGTCGGTCCGGTGCGCGGCAAACTGCCGGAGGCCGTGGTCAAAGGCATTGAGGAACAGCTTTCGGGAGCCTGCACGACGGAAATCGCCGCCTTCGACGAATTCACCGCGCTGCTCACCGATACGGAAATCACCTCGGCTTACGACCATATTGTCTTCGACACCGCGCCGACCGGCCACACCATCAGGCTGTTGCAGCTGCCCGTCGCTTGGTCGGGCTTCCTCGAAGCAGGGCAGGGTGACGCCTCATGCCTTGGGCCGCTGGCGGGCCTCGAAAAGCAGCGCGCCCAATATAAGGCCGCCGTGGAGGCGCTCGCGGATGGACAGCGCACCCGCCTGGTGCTCGTCGCCCGCGCCCAGAATTCGGCGCTGCGCGAAGCGGCGCGCACCCATGGCGAGCTGGCCGCAATCGGCCTCACCCAGCAATTTCTTATCGTCAACGGGCTGTTGCCCAAGGAAGAGGCGGCGCTCGATCCACTCGCCAAGGCCATCTACGGACGCGAGCAAGCGGCCTTGGCCGCGATGCCTGATGCGCTCCGCAGGCTGCCGCGCGATGATGTGCCGCTGAAGCCGTTCAACCTCGTTGGCCTCGCCGCCCTGCGCCAGCTTCTAGTTGAAACCGCGCCCCAGCTGGGCGCGGCGGGCGGGGAGCCGGTCGCGCTGCGCGCGCCGAGCCTCGCCGATCTCGTGGATGACATCGCCGCCGACGGCCATGGGCTGGTCATGCTGATGGGCAAGGGCGGCGTCGGCAAGACGACGCTGGCGGCGGCGGTTGCCGTCGAGCTGGCGCGGCGCGGGCTGCCGGTTCACCTCACCACCTCCGACCCTGCCGCGCATCTCACTGAGACACTGCACGGCTCCATGGCTCATCTGACGGTTAGCCGTATCGACCCCCACGCCGAGACCGAGCGTTACCGGCAAGAAGTGCTGCGCACGAAAGGCGCGAGCCTCGATGCTCAAGGGCGCGCTTTGCTCGAAGAGGATTTGCGCTCGCCCTGCACCGAAGAAATCGCGGTCTTTCAGGCCTTCTCGCGCATCATCCGCGAGGCGGGCGAAAAATTCGTGGTCATGGACACCGCGCCGACCGGCCACACGCTGCTGCTGTTGGACGCGACGGGAGCCTATCACCGTGAGGTCGCGCGCATGCTGGACGCCAAAGGCGCGCATTACACGACCCCGATGATGCAGCTTCAGGACCCCAACCGGACCAAAGTGCTGATCGTCACCTTGGCCGAAACGACACCAGTCCTCGAAGCCGCCAGCCTGCAAGCCGATCTGCGGCGCGCCGGGATCGAGCCATGGGCATGGGTCATCAATAACAGCGTCGCGGCGGCGCGCCCGCGGTCGCCCCTGCTACGCAAGCGCGCCCACAACGAGCTGGCGGAAGTGGAGAAAGTCAAAACATCCCATGCCCGCCGCTACGCCGCCGTGCCGCTGCGTGAGGAAGAACCCGTCGGCGTCGAACGCCTTCTCAAACTGGCCGCGCCCATCAGGGAACCGGCCTAAGCCTGCTTTAGAGGAAGAGTAACGGCCATGAGTGAAGCCTCAACCCTCACGCGCCCGCCGCAGGCCCGCCAAGCGCCCGTCATGGGCGTCTTCGAGCGCTACCTGACGCTCTGGGTCGCGCTTTGCATTGTCGCCGGGGTGGTCCTCGGTCAGGCGATGCCTGCCGTCTTCCGCGCCATAGGCGGCGCGACCGTCGCCGAGGTCAATCTGCCAGTCGCCGTGCTGATCTGGCTGATGATTATCCCCATGCTGCTGAAGATCGACCTTGCGGCTCTCGGGCAGGTCAAGGAGCATTGGCGCGGGATTGCCGTCACGGTCGGGATTAACTGGCTGGTAAAGCCCTTCTCCATGGCGCTGCTCGGCTGGATTTTTATCTCGCACCTGTTCAGGCCGTTCCTGCCTGCCGACCAAATCGACAGCTACATCGCCGGGTTGATCCTGCTGGCCGCCGCGCCCTGCACGGCCATGGTCTTCGTCTGGTCAAACCTCGTGGAGGGCGAGCCGCATTTCACGCTGTCGCAGGTCGCCCTCAATGACAGCATCATGGTGATCGCCTTCGCGCCGATTGTGGCCTTGCTGCTCGGCCTCTCTTCCATCACCGTGCCGTGGAACACGCTGCTGCTCTCAGTCCTGCTCTACATCGTCGTGCCGGTCATCGTCGCGCAACTCTGGCGACGGGCGTTGCTGGCGCGGGGCGGACAGGAGGCCTTGCAGATGACGCTGGCGCGGCTCGGCCCCCTGTCGCTCTCGGCCCTGCTGCTAACGCTCGTCATTCTCTTCGGCCTGCAAGGCGAACAGATCATCCGCCAGCCGCTCGTCATCGGCCTGCTGGCCGTGCCGATCCTGATTCAGGTCTATTTCAATTCGAGCCTCGCCTACCTTCTCAACCGCGCCCTCGGCGTCGAGTGGTGCATCGCCGGTCCGTCGGCATTGATCGGCGCAAGCAACTTCTTCGAGCTGGCAGTCGCGACGGCAATTGCGCTGTTTGGCTTCCAATCGGGGGCGGCGCTGGCGACGGTCGTCGGCGTCCTCGTCGAGGTGCCGGTCATGCTCTCGGTCGTCCATATCGTCCGCCGCTCGCGCGGATGGTATGAACACAGAGCGGCCTAGCTCACAACTCGGACGGGGCATCGCATGTCAAAAAATCCGCTTCGCCACCACACGCCTGACGACGACCCGGAAGCCGGCACGCCCGGCACCGGGGAGGATGTTTGCCCCGACTGCCACGGGACCGGCAAACAGGTCGACAAGAAGACCGGCCTGCCGACAGAAGAGCCCTGCGAACGCTGTGACGGAACCGGGCGAATCGTCGAGGGAATTGGCTAGCAATGAGTGAACTGGAAGAGGCGAAAGCCAAAGCTGCCGCTGCTTACAACGCGGCGGCGGATCATTTTGACCATCCCGTCAGCTCCTTCTGGCATCGCTTCGGTCAACAGACCGTCGAGCGCCTCGGTCTGCGTGAGGGTGAGACGGTTCTCGATGTTTGCTGCGGAAGCGGCGGATCGGCCTTGCCCGCCGCCGAAGCTGTCGGGCCGCAGGGAAAGGTTGTCGCGGTCGATCTCGCTGAGCGGCTCGTCGCCTTGGGGGCGGCGAAGGCGCGCGCCAAGGGCCTCGGCAATATCGAATTCGGGGCAGAGGACATGCTGGCGCTCGGCTATCCCGACGCCAGCTTCGATGTCGCGGTCTGCGTCTTCGGGATTTTCTTCGTCCCCGACATGGTGGCGGCCACCAAGGAACTGTGGCGCATGCTGCGCCCCGGCGGGCGGCTAGCCATCACCACATGGGGGCCGGACCTCTTCGAGCCCGCCAATAGCGCCTTTTGGGAAGCTATTCGCGCGGAACGCCCCGACCTCACAAAGGGCTTCAACCCGTGGGAGCGGATTTCAACGCCTGCGGGGCTCCGCCAGATGCTCGGCGAGGCTGGAATCGAGAAGGCGGAAATTGTCGCGGAAGCCGGAAGCCACCCGCTCAATGCCCCCGAGGATTGGTGGCTCATCGCCATGGGCAGCGGCTATCGCGGCACTCTCGCCCAGCTGAATGCCGCGACGCTCGCGCGGGTCCGCGAGAAGAACCTCGCGGCTATTCTTGGATGCAAGGCCATTGCGACCAATGTCGTTTACGGGGTCGCGACGAAGTAGGAGTCGCCTAACTAACACTACTTTGGCAGATTTGGCTTAACCGGTTTGAGGAGCGGCTTGTCGCAATGCGGGCATCGCTTGGGCGGCGGCCGCGTGAAGAGGTCAAGGATGGCCTGCCGGATGGCGGGCATGCTCGGTTGTGGCGGCGGTCCCCCGACTCTTTTTTTTCCGTCCCGCTGCTTTGAGGCGGCGGGACTGGAGAAAGGCGTAAGCGATCATTGTCATCAAGGCGTGTCGATGTAAGCCCGTCCAGGATCGACCTTCGAAGTGATCGAGGCCGAGTTCCTCCTTGAGCTGCTGATGAGCTTGTTCGCAAATCCATCTGGCTTTGATCGTGGCGGCGAGCGTTTTGAGGCTCGCATCGGCTGGCAAGTTGGACACATAGTATTTTTGCTCGCCTGTCGATCGGCGTTCGCCGACGAGCCAGACTTCCTCGCCCGGCATACGTTGCATGCGATGATCGCGCATGCGGTGCTTGTGGCCATCGGCGACACGAATGCGGCGCGCCGCGAAGAGGCACGTCAACCGGCCTTTCGTGCCCCGCCGCCAACTGACCCTTTGCCATTTCGCGTCGGATAACGCCGCTTCCGCGGAAACAGCGGACTGTTCCGGGATATGGTATTTGCGGGGCTTTCCTGCTTTTGCAACAGGGAATGCAAGAGTGACGTCCGCCGGATAGACATTCTGGCCTCGTGACGGGCCCACCGCCCACAGCAGACCCCGTGCGCTCAAGGCCTGACGGAAAGGCCCACTCGAGCCGTAACCTGAATCGGCTAGGACGCCGCCAAAACGCGCGCCGGAGGCGATGACGCGGTCGATCTCCTCGATCGCGATCTCCGGCTTGCTCAGCGCGGCCCGCCTGTCCTCCGGCACGCGCGCTTGCGCCATGCGCCGGGGATCGCCTGTCCAGCTCTCAGGCAGGAATAGCCGCAACCCCACCATCACCGGAACCTCGCGCGACGCCAGAGTAAGCGAGACCAGCGATTGGCAGTTGGCGGTCTTTCCAAGAGACGAGGCGTATTGCGGCGCAACGCCGACCGAGTGCGCGCCCTTTTTCGGCAAAGCCGTATCGTCTACGATCAACCAAGCGTCGGCGCCGCCGACCATCTTATCAGCTTCGACAAGCAGCGCCTTTTCGAGCGGCGCGGCGTCCCATACGCCGCTGGCGATGAAGTGATGAAGCTGGTCGTATCCAACGTCGCCATCGCGCGCCGCCATAGGCTGGACGCTCTTGCGATCCCCCACGCCGATCAGCCCCGCGACATAGGCCGGGCACATCCGCGCCCGCGCCTTGTGTCGAAGCGCACCGATAAAAGGCGCCAGCCACCGCTCGAGATCAGACTTCCAGCTCTCGTCCATGGCCGGCCCTCCAAGATGCCGACCACCCATGAATCACGCAAAATGATCCGAGGGAATCCCAAAAAAGCGCGACCTCTCAAAAATCTGCCAAAGTAGTGCTAACCCGCGAAGCCCGCCTCTGGCGGGCTTTTTCGTATTCCCGGGCGCCTAGCCTTCGGAGGCGGCGCGGGCGGGCCCGCCAGAAGGCAGCGTAGCGGCCGCCGGCGCCGAGCAGCTGCGGATGGGGGCTTGTGGCAAACAAGTAGCGAGATCGCGGAAAAGCAGGGACCGGCCAATTTCCAGGGATTATCAACTATTTGAAGTCCGAAACAGAGCGCCGCTAGAGGTTTGTGAAAAGGGCAGCGTTTGCCGCTTCGGCGCAATTGAAAAAAATAACGTAAGCAAAGTCAACTCGCAACGGCTCCGGTCGCCACGGCGATGAGTGCGTTGCGCGTCGCCGTTCGTGAGCGGTCGGCCGGGAGCCGGCGTTAATTTATGCTTATTCGCGTGCTATAAGTGACATAGCGCATGGCAAATGAGCGAGAATCTGCGATTGATGGAGAGCGGCACAATAGTTGAAGGCTTGGATATGGCGAAGAAGTCGCGAGGAGCGGGAAGTCCGCCAGCGAAAGAAGAGCGCAAGGATAGGGGCTACCGGCCGAAAGGACGCGATTACCAGAAAGAGCGGCAGGAACTGCTACAAAGCTCGGTCGTGAAAAATATCGCGGATCATATCATTCTGGCGACGGAAGCGTCGGGGATGAGGAAGGGCGATTTTTCGACGATGGTTCTGGGGATTTCGTACACGCAATTTCGTGAGATCAAGAGGCGTGTGGGAAACCCAACGCTGCAAACGCTGGAAAAGATCGCGTCTGCGCTAAAAATCACTCTGCCGGAGTTGTTTGAGCCCCCGCCTGCGGTGAAGCGGCGGCAGGCGCCCGCAAATCGCTATGAAGACCATCTGGACGCGCTCGGAGAAGTGATCTTTGAGCACTGGGAGCGCTCTGGAATGACGAAGCTGGATTTCGCACGGCAAATTAAGCTGTCGCAGCCTCAATTTTATAAGATTCAGAACGGAACTGCGCCGGTGCTTCTTTTGACGCTGGTGCGGGTGGCCGAACAGTTGGGGATCAGCGTTGCGGAACTGCTCGGGGAAGAGCGGCCGAAGCGCAAAGCGTGATGGGGAGCGGGCAGGCACGGGTTGGGGCCTGCGCCGCTAGGCGAGCTGCCATAGGGCCGCTCAACAGGGCGCCAGGCGCTTGGCGAGCGCCTCGCACTTACGGGCCTGTTTCGCGAGCTTCGCGGGCTGCTCTGCCAGCAGTTTCGCAAGGGCGGGCTGTACCCAGGCCGGAATTGCTCGCTCTTGCCGCACCCATTTACGAACGAGGCTAACATCGAGGCTTTCGCGGGCGCCCTGCGGATGCAACGGGCCAAGCATTCGAGCAAGGGCGGTTTGCCATTCGGCTCCGGCGAGTAGTTCGCCGGCGGCGGCGAGGGTGTCGGGGGTCATGGCGCACGTTCTCCGGAAAGGCGGCGGACGCCCTTAGCCGGCGTCCCTGGATTTGGCTTGGTCAATGAGTTTCAATGTTCAGCTTTCGCTCGACGGCTCTCAGTCGTTCGTCGATTTCGCTGATGAGTACGCCGTGACCGATAGCCGAAGAGTGATATTCGACCACGGCGCGACGTAGACCTACAATTTGGTCGGATAGGCGCTTTTCCTGATCCCCCATGCGTTTTTCGATCGTCATTAGGTCGGACGCTACATCGGCGCGAAGGGAGTGAACTTCCGAGCGCACATCGGCGATTTCCGAGCGCAAGTCCGCGATGTCGTCCTTCGTCGCCATCCGTTCGCGCACGTCGCGCAAAAGGTGCAGGATCAAGTTTTCGGGTTCGTCGGCCATTTCAAACCTCTGTGGGCGTGACGCGCGCCACCGTCCCTATGTAGAGGGACAGCGGCGCTTTTGTCAAATTGCAGGTCGGGCGTCGATGTTCCGATCAAGCTCGGCGCGGGCGTGTTCGCCGGTTAGCGGTAGACGCCATCGGACCCGCGCCGCGCCTCGATGGCGCGGCGGGGGTCGTACGGCAGGGCTGCGACAGGACCGCCGCGGCGGGTTGCAGCGGCGGCGGCTTTGACGGCGGCGGAGGCCATTTCGGCAAGGCGTTTGGCGGCGATCGCGAAGACGTCGGGCTCCACGCCGTAGCGGCGCAGGGCGGCGGCGGCGGCGCCCGGCTGCTGGCGCGAGGCGAGGGCGGCGAGCGGCGCGTTGTTCTGCGATCGGGCGGCCTCCTGCTCCTTCCACGCGCGGGCCATGGCGATTTTGCGGGACACTCCCTCGCCAACAAGTTTGTTGGCGCGCCGCATGACGGCGCTGCGGTCAAATTTCGGCTGTTTCATCGGCGGGCCTTTCTCTGGGAGCGGTGATGATCTGCGTTAGGCGAGGGGGAGGGGCTCCAGGGCGCCTTCTGAAAAGGTGTCGCTGTAGGGGCGGCCGTTGATTTCGTATTGGACGCGGTAGCCGCGCCGGGTCACTCGCTTAATGACGCCTTCGAATGTCGCGGCGAGGCGCTTGGCGATGACCTTCTGACCGGCCTTAAATTTGGGCTCGGGGATATTCTCCGGGGAGCCTTTGGCGACAAGCGTGGCCCATGATTTGTCTATGGTCTGCGAGAAGCCCCGGCCGGTATAATTGACGGTGAAAGTCTTCGGGTTGGCGCTAACAACGACGCCTTCGCCAAAGATCGGGTCCTTGATCGTGTCGCCAACGCCAATAGCGGCGGCGTTCGCGTAGCGCTCGATCTGGCGGCGGGTCTCCGCGTCGCCTTTGACGCGGACGGGTGCGAGCGTCTCGGCGCTTCGGCGCAAGCTCTCGGCCTCCGCGAGGGCCTGTCCCGCGTTCATGAAAGCCTTGTCGGCGCGCTCGATGAGCTTGCGGTGACGGCGCGCGGAGTGGTGGCCGAGTTTTACGGGCTCTCCAAGCGCGAGAAATTCCCGCTCATGCGGCGCGATGCGGTTGTGCGCCGTCTGCGCGCGTTTGTCGGCCGCGTCGGCGCGCTTCAAAAGGCGTAGTCGGCGCCGCTCTTGGCGGTCCTGCCGATAAGCGCGCAACGCTTCGCCCGTTAGGGGCTCGAATGCGTCGTCTGCGATCTCGAGTTCGCCGGCGCCGAGGCGCGCGCGCTCGATGAGCGGCGCCGCGCGCGCCATGTCCTCCACGCGGAAAAGGTAGCCCATTCGGTCGCGTGACCAAAGGCCGCCAGCAGCTCGCAATTCGCGGCGAACGGGGTAGGTTTTGCCTGTGACCAGATAAGCGCGCATGGGTCGGCCCTGAGAAAAAGTGCGGGGAGCGGCCCGGCGCCGCTTTGCGGCGCCGGAGTTTTTTGGCGCGCCCCGCGAAGGGCGCGCCCTTGTCGGTTAGGCGGCGGATTTGAGAAGTTGCGCCATCCGTTCGCCCAAAACCCAAAGGGCCTTGTTGAGCTTAACGTCTTGGTCGATGCCGTTGATTTCGCGCGTCGTGACCATGCGGCCACGGCGGCGGCGTCCTCGTTCGTCCGTGGTCGCGGGGGCGCGAGCGGAGAGGCCGCCACGAATGACGTTTTCTTGTATGACGTTAAAGGTGGTCCACAAGTCGCCTGCGGTGTCGTCTGCGCGACGGGGCGCAAGCAACTGCGCGGGCTGAATGGGGGTCGCGACCTTTCCATCAGCGTCGGCAAAGCGAAGGATGTGCGCGCTTTCTGCAAGAGCGGCCTTCGCCTCGTAGGGCAGTTTCACATTGCCCCAGTCCTGCGGCGCGGCAAGGATGTTTTCAGCCTCGCCGAGAACGCGATAGGTGCCTTCGATAACCTTGCCGATAGCGTCGCCGCTATGCCTGACCTTCACGCTGTCTATGGTGGCGGTCTGCGCGACTAGCGAGTTTTTGCAGCGGATGCGGAACAAACCGGCCATGAGGTCGTAAGCGCTCGTCCCGTCGTTCGCGTTCTTGAGGATGATCTCGCAAACGGTGTCGCCAACCTGATACGCGCGGGCGTCGTCGAGGCGACGCAAGCGGATCATATGTTTCGTGAAGTCGTACTTGCTATCGTCGCGCGAGCGCGACTGACGAACGGCGACGGGGGCGAAGCCTTCTTTTTGCAGCCCGCGCGAAACTTCGATTGTGGGAATAGGGGCGAAGCGTTCCGAACGGCTGGCGTGTGCCTCAACGGCGAAGATGGAAGGCGCGGCGCGGCGCATTTCGTCGTCGGTGAGAGCGCGAGCGGAACCGTCGAAAGCGGCGGTGCGAGGGGCATAGATTGTGTGATTCATCGCAAACATTTTTTCTCTCCATTTGTTCAGCAACCCTATGTCCCTTAATATAGGGCCATTCTATTCCTTCGTCAATTTTAAAATGCAGCCAAGGTGATTTTACGTTTTGTTTTTATTCGTGTTTCGCGTCCGGATGTTCCTTGTTCGACGCGCCGCAGGCGTGGCGAAAAGCAGACGTTCCTCGTCCCGACGCCTTCGGCGTAAACGCCGCGCGCAGCGCGAGTCACCCGGAAGGGGCGTCGCTTGCGACCCAGCGCGTTTACGCGCTTGACCGCGCGAGCACGGAGTTATGCTGATGGGCCGAGACGAAAACGAAAAAGTATGTGCGCCGAAGGCGCACGCCGCTTAGAATCGGCGTCGCGCTTTGCGCGACCACATAGGATGCTTGCGCGATGGGATCGTTACCCGAAGGGCGGAGACCCGTAGGGGCTCCGGGAGCTCCGCTGGCGCGAGTAGAGCCCGGCCCGGAGGGCGCGCCCTTAAACGACGGAGAAGGAGGCGGCGAATGTTACGACGGCAACGACGCGAATGGATGCTTTTGTTTATTGGGCTGACGGCGTTTCTGCCGACTGAGCTTCGGGCGGAGGCGGGGCGTCACGTCGCGATTTACTACGCGCCCGAAACGAATTTGGAAGAGATTGACGTGAACATTTTGAACCAGGCGTCACCCGGTTCGACGATAAATTTTGCTGCATTCGTGTTGAGTGATTATCGCGTGATCGACGCCTTGCGAGAAGCGGCGGACAAGGGGGTAAAGGTTCGCGTCTATTTGGACCCTCGGGAGCTGCAACAGCTCCATTTGTTCGATAAGCACCCGTTGACTCGCCTGTCACGTACCCAAAATGTTTCGATCCGCGTGAAATCCGCTGACGGGGGACTGATGCACCTGAAAGGGTACACGATCGGCGACGTAATTTTGCGAACGGGTTCGGCGAATGACTCGGTGTCTGGTCTGGCGCGACAGGACAATGATTTGGTGCTGGTAACTGAGCGGGAAGCAGCGCAGAGTTTCAATCAGAAATTCGAGCTGATGTGGGCGCGACCGTCAAATCAAAGGTTTGAGACGTTTTACGAGTCCATGACGGCCAGCGGCGAGACGGGGAAAGAAGCGAAAGACGCCGGCCGCTAGGCCGGCGTCTTACGGCTTTTCTTTCGCCATCGCGCGCCATATTTCGGCGTAGTCGTCGCTCGTCCATGGGCATTGAATGTCGGTTTCAATGTGTGGATTGGCTATGGCGAATTGTTTCGCGCCGGTTAGGCCGACAGGATCGGGGTCGGCAAAGATGGTGACGCGCCGGGTCGTGGGTGGGAGTTTGACGAGCTGATACCGTCCTTCGCCCAACGTGGCCCAGGTCCGTAAGTTGTGAATGAGCATAGCGGCCCATGCGGTCTCGAAGCCTTCGGCGAGCCCAATGTGTTCGGCAGCGGGGGCGAGGCGCAAGGCGCCTGAGCCAAGCGGGCCGACGGATCTCCGCGGTTCTAAGACGTCGGCTTTCGAGCGCCCTGTAGGGTCGAGAAAAGTGATTTGAACCGCGGTGAGTTCGCGAGCGACGTTCTGGACAGCGGCGATCAGACAGGGGAACGCTCGATCGCGATCGTATTTATAGGACCGAAGGAATCGGATGGTTGAGGGCGGCGCGAAGTCAAACCCGCGCGAGCGAAGATAGGTTTCGGCGGGGGTTCCCGGCGTGGGAATGGCGGCGCGCCAGAGCTTGAGAGCCCAATCGCTGGTGGTTCGCTTCGGCGCGACCACAGGCGTCCGTGGTGACTTTTCGTAAGGAAGAGGGAGCCCACTGGCGGTAAGCCGCGCGATTTCAGCTAGGACGTCGGAAGGGCGGCAGCCCGCGAAGCAATAAACCACCAGGCCCTTGTCGCCATCAGAGACGCCGAGAGACGGTCTGAGGTCTCGGCGGCCTTTACCGTGGGAGGGGACGGGGCAATGGCAAATGTACCCGCCTCCGGTAGGTCGTCCGCGCAAATATTTGGCGACGGTGGCTGCTGTGAGGTTCACAACAGCGAGCCGTTCCACTTGTTAGCGGCTTTGAAGAAGATGGCGACACGGCCGGATGGTTCGCGCTGCATCTCGTCGAAGGTTATGGAGAGAGTGCACGTTACTCCGGTTGGGATGGTGGCGCCCTGAATCATGGGAACTTGCGCGCCTTGGTTGCATCTCTCGATCTTTATGATGAAGGCTGCGCGCTTCCGTTTTTTGGCGGCGAGACACTCCGGCGATTGTTGCTGTTTGATGGGGTCAACGAGAGACATGCACTCGTTTATCGCGCCTTCACTGTAGAGAGCGTCCGCTGCTTGCTGATCGATTGGGATGTCGACGGAGGGTTTGCAGCCGGAAGCCGAGAGTACCAACGCAGCAAGATAAGCGAGGCGAAAGTGAGGCTTCATTTTCGGTCTTCCTTGGCGACGCGTGAGGGGCGGCGACAGTTGGCTATTTGAGAGGGTTCTGCCTTGTGGTGAGGGCGTTCGACATGATGGCGTGAGGGTGGGGGAAATCAGGCGCAGCCCATAGGCCGCGCTTCTCCTTTTTCGCGGTCAGTTCGGCAATGAGATAGGGTTGATAGACCGCCTTCCCGGTCGCGGCGAGCGCGGCGAAGCCGAAACCCTCGGTGGTTAGGATGGTGCCTAGATCAAGGGTATTTGCGCCGACGTGCGCCGCGCAGATTGCGAGGATCACGGGCGGAGTTCCGGTTTGTGCGAGCGCCGTACACGTCGGTTTGGTGTCGCGGGCGAGAGCGGCAAGATAAGCAAGAGAGGCTTCGCCGCAGTCCGTTTTTCGCCCTGCCTGATTTGTGAAAGCGGTGCGACGGATACAGGATTGGACCCCGTACAGGCGAATGGTTTGGCCGTTTTGAACCCACGTGTCCCCTGTAATGAAGGTGACGCCTCTTTGGGGGATGTCAAAGACAGATGTCGTTTTCGGATGCGGGTTGGGGAGGGGCGTCGGCGTGGGAACTGTTTGGGCGACGGCGGCGGTGGCGATTAAGGATGTGGCCACGACAAGGGCGTTTCGCATCATGTGGGCTTCGCGCGTTATGAGGGAGCGAATTAGGCGGAAAGGCTGACGGCGGGAGTGGTCGGCGCTGGAGTGGTTGGGAAGTCGCCGGGGCCGGAGGGACAGCCGCCGTTGGAACCAGAGGAACCGGAGTCATTTTTGCAACTCGGGTCTGCCAGAGAGCGCGCGTTTTTCGCCATGTCGCAAATTGTCGTGCCGTTAATGTCTTGAAAGCCCGAGCAATGGCCTGAGTTTAGCATCTTTTGGCAGTTGCCGGTCCCGAGCTGGATGCAAGAGGCGATAAAGCCCGCGTCGACTTTTTGGCCGTCGAATGTACCCATGGACATCAGTTGGCTGACGGTGCCGGAACTGTATCCGTCGTTCGTCAGTTTTGCCCATGTATCAGCCTGAAACTGTAATGATTGGCAACCAAATTCCTCGCGGGTCATACCATTTGCATATTTCTTGATATTTGAATTGTTGAGCTGAAAAATGCCTGTGCAACAGGACCCGTTATAGATTCCCTTGTTTCCGCCGGACTCGAAGCGACCGAGGCCGCCGAGGGAGCAAGAGGTGCTTTTGAGCTCGTTTCGTAACGATGAATTGTTGACCGCGTTTGTGATTTCCTGCGCGGAATAATTCGTCTTCTCGCAATACTGCGCGGCATAGGCCGTAGTGATAAACGCGCTGATGAGCATGATTGCCAGGCGACGAAAATGGCGCTTGTGCATTTGCGTTATCCTCTAATCGGTACGCGTCGCTTCATTTCAGGGTAATGGATCGCTGGCAGGCAGGGAGCATTTTGCCGCCGACTCTTGTTTGCAGTCGAAGGACGCCACGCTCGCGATCGAACGCAACGAACGTATCGTCGTCGCGGTTTTGCGCAGGCAAGTCCGAGTCGCTATGGTCGATATAGCAGCCGGTCGCTTTCTGAACGTTGATGAGCTTGCCGTTTTTGAGGCGAGCGATTTTTACCTCGCAAATCTCGGGCTCGATATTCGAGGCGAAATTATTGGCGGCGCCTTCGCAAGAGCGGGTCGACGCGATCGAGACAATCAGCGTTTCGCCGTCGAGCGGAAAGTCTTTCGAGATGATGCTGAGCGCGGCGTTCTCGTTTGGAGCGAGGGTTTTTTGAAGGTCTTTATCGGCGCGGACGAACGCGTTTTGGCTTTGGATTTCGCTGCGCCAGATGACGGCGAGCGGGTTCGTGGCCGGAAGCGAGCGCGCGTTGCTGTAAGACATCGGTTGCGACGTTTGGGCAAGCGCAGAAACCGGAGCGGCAAATAGGAAGGCGACACAAGTTGAGGCGATGCACATAGCGAAGCTCCTGCGAGAGTTTCGCGAGCGCCAGCCTTCGTCCCGAAGCGGTGTCAAGGCCGCGCGTAGCGCGCCCGAAGGGTTGCCTTGATTTCGCGCCGGGCGAGGGCAAGCTGCATTCTCTCGTCGGGCGAGCTGAGCTGTATCGCGTGGAAACATGATCGTCCTCCGGAATCGCGGCGTCTCAAGCGACGGCTATTTGGTTACGTCGAGTGCGGTTGTGAACGAGCATCTGGCGAATAGGTGGCCGTTCAACACGGCGGATGTCGTCATTTGAGGCGTGCCGTCAATGACGCGGAAGGTCGCTTGCGCCGCGTTCCAGCCGAAATCTGAAACGGTCGGTGAGGCGTTCTCGCGATGGACGATGCAAATGTCGTTGATTTGGTGGGGTCCTGAGACGCGGCCATCAGAGAAGAAGCGCATGGTGCGGGCCGGACAGGTCGAAATGGTCGCGCCGTTCTCGGAACCGATGGGCGCGCAGGCGCGGACGGAATAGAAAACGCCAATTTCTTGGCGAGAGTCGGGACGAGCAATGCTGACGTGAGCCGCGAACGCCTTGCCGTCGCCCTCGGGGGACAGCTCGGGCTCGGAATGGAAAAACTTAGCCCAATGTAGGTCTGCGTCGTTCTGGGGGAGGCGTTCAAAGCTCGTATATGCGAACGGGACGGGGCCAACTTGCTCGGCGGCGGCGGGGGGCGCGACGGCGAAAAAAGCAGCGATAAAAATATGCTGGCTGCGAAGCGTTGGCATTGGCGTACCACCTATTCGCGTGAAAAATCTCTCTGACTGCGGAATGCGCCGTCGTGAAGAAAGGATGGAACGAACGCCAATAGGAATGAGAGAGCCGCAAACCCGATCAGTTGGCCGACTCTCTCGGCTGGCCCACCCGGCAAGGGAGAGAACGCGGATACCAGAAAACAGAAGTTGCCGATGGAATAGAGCCCATGCACAAGGCGGAGCGCGATGGCCGTCGCTTTAGAAGAAGCGGATATAGCTGCTACTGCGACGGAAAGCGCAATCATGGCGCCGACGCCGATCGTGGCGGAGCGGAAGTAGAACCCTGCTGCGGTCCCCGCGATAATGATCTCTAGGAATATAAGCCATGAACCGTCCAGAGAGCGGTCGAGTTCGGCTTGACGAATGGCCGCGCGGAAATCGTTGGCTCGCGACATAGCCTCCTCCTCCAAAAAGTTGAATCGCAATCAGCATTTAGGCCCGTATTTGGGTCGGCCGAACCCGCATCGACGACGCTCAATATGGCCTTGTCGCAACAGAGAGTTTACCGCGAACGCGGTCAACAGACAAGGCATTGACGCCTGAATAGCCACTGGGTAGAACAGGGCTCTATTAAGAGGCCACTATGAAAATCACTTATTTTTCGTGCGTTTGTGCCTGCTTGATTCTGTCCCCGTCCGCTGCGATCGCTGACAAAGCGCCTCGGAAGGCGGTTCGTGCGATTGATCCTGGCCAGTGCATGCCCGGCCCTGACTCCGAGACGATCCGGGGGCTCGTGAAGAACGAGGCGAGCCAACAGGGCGTGGATGTGAAACTCGCGCTTGCAATCGTTGAGGCAGAGTCGTCGAGCGGGGTCAATCTCAACTCTGAACGCGGCGCTCGCGGGCCGATGCAGGTTATACCGGAGACGGCGGTTCGTTACGGGGTAACGAACCTTTGCAACCCCAACGAAAACATCCGCGCAGGCGTCTCCTATTTAAAGGACCTGTCCGACGAGTTTAACGCGAACGTTCTGCTGGTGGCGGCGGCTTACAACGCGGGGCCGGAGCGCGTTTACGAGGCCCGAGGCGTGCCGGCGATCTCTGAAACGGTTCGCTTCGTCGCATCAGTGACCAATGCGTATTGGGGTTTCGGGACGCATGTGTCTCGAAAAGGCGGGCGCGTCAAAACCGCGTCCGCAGCGGTCGCGCCAACCGATGGCGCCGGAAAGGATGCGGGCGGCCTCACGTGGATTGGGGGGTCAGTCCTTTACGTCGAAGAAGGAGTTAAGAACGATGAAAAATAGAAAAGCGACGGCTGTCGCTCTTTTGGCGGTCGTCCTCGCTTGCGCTACCGTCGATGTTGCAGCGTCTCAGCAATTTCAGCCAATTAACAACGCCGTCAACTCCGTTCTGCAATTTCTGACTGGGACATTCGCTACCACGTCGGCGACGCTGGCTGTGGCGGCTGTTGGCTTCCTCGCGTTGACGTCGCGTATTCCGTGGTTTTGGGCGTTCGCCGTGGTTGTCGGCGTGGCGCTCATTTTCGGATCGTCTCAGATCGTGTCGACGCTCCAGGGCGGCCTCGGCGGCTGATGCAACTGGAGGAAGACACCCCTCCGCATCTCGATCCATTGGTGGGCGGCCTGACGAGGCCGCCCATGATGCTCGGCGTGCCGTTCAACCTGTTCGTCATCGAAGTTTGCGTGATCGTGATGATAATGATTAACGCCAGGAATTTGTTGGTATTCTTGTTGTTGATCCCAATTCACGGCGCGGCTTACGCGTTGACGGTCCGAGACCCGCGTTTTCTGGACGTGGCGATCGTCAAATTCAGCAAATGTCCCGTCACGCGAAATCACACGTTTTGGGGCGGCGATTCCTATAGCCCATAAATTTGAGGTCGTTCGTGCAACAGTGGCTCAAACGTTCAATTAAATTTGGTTCTCGCGCTTCGTTGGAAATTCCTGTCGCGCGTCATTTACCGTTTTTGAGACACGCTGACGCTCGAACGATCGTGACGAAGGACGGTCATTTCGTCAGCGTCGTGAAAATGGGCGGCTTTTGTTTTCAGACCGCAGACCAAGCCGAAATCGACATGCGGTTGACAGCCCGTAACACTGTTATCCGGGCGATGAACGACTCTCGTTTTGCGGTGTATTCGCACATCGTACGGCGAGAGGTGTCCCCGACGATCGGGGGGCGGGTCGACAACTGGTTTGCCGGCGAGCTGGATCGGCGGTTCATGGCGAGCCTCGCCGATAAGCGGATGTTTGTGAATGATCTCTATTTCACGGTCATCCGGCGCGGGTTTCAGGGCCGCGTAGGATTGGCTGAGAGCATTGGAAAATATTTCCGCAAGAGCTTGGGCGTGGATGAGGCCGAGTTCAGGCGTGAGGCGATGCAGGAATTGCGTGATGTCGTCTCTAACCTCGAAAAGGAATTTCGGCGCTATCAACCTCGCATTTTGAAAGCAGTTCGCCGGGGCGATGCGGTGTTCTCCGAGCCCTGCGAGTTCTTCATTCAACTCGTCAACGGGGGCATACCGCAGCCGGTGGCGTTACCGCGGATGGGGTTGGATCAGTACTTGGCCCCAAAGCGGGTGACATTCGGGAAGAAAGCATTCGAGATACGCGGGGCCTCTGAGGATGAAACCCGCTTCGGCGCGATGTTGTCGATCAAGGAATATCCGCCCTATTCGGGAGCAGGAATGATCGACGGACTTCTTCGGATACCGGCTGAGCTGATTGTCACGCAATCGTTCTCGCTCGCGGATCGGGCGCCGGTGTTGTCGCTGGTCAAGAAGGTCGAGCGTCAAATCGGCGCCTCCGATGAGGCGGGAACGGAAGTCGAGGAAGCGATAGCGACTGCTCGAAACGAGCTTCTGACGAACCGGACAGTGCTTGGTGAGCATCATTTAACCGTCCAATGTCTGGGTCGCTCGCTTAGGGAGCTCGATCGCTGTTTGGAGGCGGCGAACGAAGAATTGCAGAGCATGGGTACGATCGTCGTTCGCGAGGACATGAATGCAGAACCCTGCTTCTGGGCGCAGCTCCCAGGCAATTTCGGCTATATCGCGCGGAGGGCGCTGATCTCGTCCCGGAATTTCTGCGGGTTCGCGAGCCTGCACAATTTCGCGGTCGGGAAGGCGGACGGAAATCGTTGGGGTCCGGCGATCGCGATTTTGGAGACGACGAGTCAAACGCCGTACTACTTCAATTTTCATAGGCGACAGGTCGGGTCGTTCACCGTCGTAGGTCCTACGGGCTCGGGTAAAACCGTCGCACTCGGGTTTTTGCTGTGCGAGGCGATGCGTATCTCGCCTCGCCCGCGCGTGGCGTTCTTCGATAAGGATCGGGGCGCAGACCCGCTCATTCGTGCATTGGGCGGCCGATATGAAGCGCTGATCCCAGGGCGTCCAACGGGGTTCAATCCGCTGCACGTGCCAGATACACCCGTGGATCGGGCCTTCCTAAACGCGCTCCTACAATTTCTTGTGAGGCCGCGCGACGGGGGCGATTTGAGCGCCGAACAGCAAAAGATCGTAGAAAGCGCGGTCGAACAGGTTTTTGAGATCCCGGTTCGTGAGCGGCGGTTCGATGAAGTGCCTGACCTGCTCCGGGGTCGCGAGCGGGCGAGCCACGATGATCTGGCCTCGCGATTTCAGGTGTGGCTCAAGAGCCGAGGGTGGCTTTTCAACAACGCCACTGATGTCTGGGACGCCTCGAACGGCATATTCGGATTCGATATGACGCTCGTACTCGAGGACGCGGACATAAGGACGGCGGCTCTCGCTTACATCTTTCACCGGATAGAGTCGCTGATGGACGGAACGCCTCTCATCATGGTCATCGACGAAGGGTGGAAAATTCTGGACGATCCGAAATTCGCGACGTTTTTGAACGATAAACTCAAAACAATCCGAAAGCTGAACGGCATTATCGGCTTTGGAACGCAGTCGGCGCGAGACATTGTAACGGCGGAGAAGGGACACACTCTGCTCGAACAAACGCCGACGAACCTATTTTTTCCCAACCCGAGAGCCGATGAAGAAAGTCATCGGGTTCGGTTTGGCCTCTCCCACCAGGAATTTAAGTGGGTGAAGGACACATCTCCCGAGTCCCGCCAGTTCCTCATTAAGCACGACCACGATTCTGTGATTGCAAAGCTCGATCTGTCTTCGATGCAGGATTTCGTGAAAGTGCTGTCCGGGAACGTCGAGACCGTCGCGGAATGCGAGGAATTGAGAGAACGGCTCGGGGATGCGCCCGAGAAATGGCTTCCTGTGTTCTGCGGTTGGGAGAAGGAGAGTCGCCATGCGCGGTAACGTGGCTTTCGCTTTGGGATGCCTGCTTTCGACGACGGCCTTGGCCGCCGTTCCGGTCGCGGACGCGCCGCGTGAGGGGACTGAAAAGTCCATTTCCGACTGCATGAAAAAGGCACGTCAATCCAAGGACGACACCCTGAAACCGTCGAAGGGAATTACGGGGAGCGTCAAGTCGCCGGGGACCGGCGCCGGGCAGACGCCGGGTGGAACGAAGGATGTCACGGGTACGACCGCAGACGCCGGGAACAAGGTCGCAAACCTCGATGTGAGCCCGATGATGGCCTATGGGCCACAGTCGGTTGGGGGACTGAGTGTGAAGTCGGCCGCGCAGTCGGTCGCGTCTTCTCAGGCCGTCTCCGGGGCGCTTAGCGACAGCGTAGGCGGGTTTCAGAGCGCCGGGGCGTCGGTCGGCGGGGTCGACCCAATACAAGGGGCATGGAATCAAAACTCGGTTGCGAGAGTCGGCAACGGCTCGCTTTGGAACCAAGGGATTCAGGTCGCCGCTGTAGTGGCGGATTTGATGACGCAGCGCACGTTGCGCGGAGTGTATGCGCAGAACGCCGACGCCGCGGTGATGAGCTTCGACCCGATGCTGATGACATTGGTGGGCGCCGCCGTGGCTGTAAGCGCGGACAATTCACAACAAACCGTATTGTTCACACCGTCCTACAACACGGTGTCGGCCAATTTGGGACAAGTTCAACGTCAAGTCGTGAATGGAGGCGTCGTGAAATGAAAAAGGTTGTCCTGATCGCGAGCTACTTCGCGCTTTTCTCTGGCGGCGCATTTGCCCAAGTACCAGTTATCGACAATGCGACTCTGACGCAGGCGACACAAACGGCGTCGAACACCGCAAGTATCATGCAAACAAACCAACAGATTTTGGACACTGTAAATCAGACGCTCCAGGCGGTGACAGGCAATCGCTCGACGGACTCGATTGCTCAGGCCGCTCTCGGGGGTGGGTTCTCGATGTCGGGCGCGCCGGACTTCTCGCCGATCCTTGGGGGTTCGGCGATGGCGTGGGGCAATTTGGGGCAGTTCGGAAACTTCGCCTCGCAAATTATCAACGGTCTCAACCTCGTGAAAAGCCTGTCGGGGAACCTGTCCGGTCCATTGGACGGAACGGACATGGCCTATCAAGGTGCGGTGAACACGACAGGCGCGCTTATGGGGATGGTGTCGGGTGCGCAAACTGCGTCGAAGACGCGAAGCTCGTCATTCCAGAGTGCGGGCGGGCAGATCGGTTCTGCGGCAGATATTAAGGGCTCGATCGACCAGAACTCGCAATTGCAGGTCCAGACCGGCCTGACAATTAATGAGTTGATCGGCGTTGTGAACGGAACAAACGCCGCGCTCAACGCGCAGCAAATGCAGGAACTGGCGGGAGCGTCGAAGCTCGCAAACGTGATGACCTTCGATCCGGCAAAAATGACGTTGGTGGGGAACTAATGACTCGGATTGTGCTGATCCTTCTCGGGTCCGTGGCGCTAGTCGCTTTGTCTGCTTGCGCGCACCAAGAGCTTACGGCTCCTTGTCGCTTTTCCGGGATCAGTTTCGGGTCGGCATTTGCGAGCGATTGCGGCGAGGCGAGGCCAGTGAACCGATGAACGACATCATTGGGAAATTCTTCGCCGCGATTGATACGCAGGCGTTGACCGTAGTGCAGTCGCTCTATGAAGCGTTGGCGACAGCCCTCGAACCGATATTCTTTCTGGGGCTGACTGTCTACATAGCGATGTGGGGCTATCAGATGATGTTCGGGCGTGCGCCGCTGCACGCCTGGACGATCCTATGGAATGTTGCGAGAGCGATGCTGATCTATACGCTCGCGTTCAAATGGGCGGAATATTCGGCAATCGTATCCGACGTCTTGACGAAGGCGCCCGACTCGTTCGCGACGGTTGTGTGCAACGCCATGGGTGGAACGAATTGCGGTTCGCCGGAAGCGTCGGTCTCAAACGGGCTTACAACGCTCTGGATGGCAGCTCTCGACGCCGCGAAGAAGATCATGGCGGGAGGCGGAACGTTCTCGTCGGTCGGGTTGGCCATTGTGGCGGGTCTTCTTTTGGTGGTGACGCTCGTTTTTCTGGCGATAGCATGCTCGCTGGTGTTGCTCGGCAAATTGGCGCTGTTTGTGGTACTTGGACTTGCGCCGTTCTTCGTGGCGATGGCGCTTTTTGATGCTTCGTCCTTCTTGTTTAATGGGTGGATGAGGGAGGCGATAAAGCACGCCCTCGTGCCAGTTATCGTTTACGGAATGGTCGGCTTTTTCATTAAGCTCGGCCAGAACGCCATCAACAATCTCTCGACGATTACCGATTTTACGAGCGCGATGACGGTGGTAGCGCCCTTCGTGCTCCTCATGTTCATCGGCTGGTTCGTCCTGCCCCAATCAATCGCAATTGCCGCCTCGATCGTGGGTGGACACGCGTTGCGCGATCCCCTGACGCCGATGGTGCAAGGCCGGATGGTGAGCGCGGGCGAGCGTGGTTGGAATGGCTTTACGGGCGGGTTGGCGGCTGCAAGGAACGTCTTGGCGCTGCGCTTGGCGAATGCGAGAGCCGCAGGCATGTCTCAAGGCACGAATACGATGTTCGACGGCGGGAGCGGTGGCGCGAACGCGGTAGGTCGTCAAATTCAGGCGGCGTTGCGCAACGTGAGGCGCTAGGCGGAGCTTTTCATAGATGCAAACCAATGAGCGACAGAACGGGTCTGACGAAGATCCGGTTGAGAGGTCTTACTATCGCGACGGCGAGCGGTGGGAGCAGGAAGTCTACCGGAAGGTAGCGCTGTCCCGCGACGTGTGGCGAATTGTGGCGGTATGCCTCGGCGCGGGAGTCGCCGTCGCTCTCGGCGTGCTCTGGGAGCTGGTCCCGTTGAAATCGACTGAGGTTGTCGTCCTCCAAGTCGATAAGACGACGGGCTTCACACAGATCGCCCGGCCGCTCGAAGAAGGGGGACCGATTTCTGAACGCGATGCCGTGACGCAAGCTTTCATCGTGCGTTATATCCGGGCGCGCGAGACCTATGATCCGCCCGCGCTGCGAGACAATTTCGAGCTTGCCTCTTTGCTGTCGTGCTGTGCGGCGGCAAAAGAGTTGCAGGAGCTATATTCGGGTTCAAACCCGAAAAACCCTATGAAGCTTTGGGGTATTCAGACTCGCGTGAGCGTGTACGTCAAGTCTGTGAATTTCCTCACGGACCAATGGAAGACCGATCCACGGACGCCGGGGACCGCCGCGGTGCGGTTTGAAACGACGCGGCGCGGTGAGCATGGCGAGCGCGTCACTGAGCATTGGTTCGCCAACGTCAGATTTCGTTACACCGCCGAGCCGCTCAAGAACGAGTGGCGATATGACAACCCGCTTGGCTTTCAGGTCATTGAATACCGCAAGGACCAAGAAAGCGTAGCGCCGACCGTCGCGGGAGGCGTCCGGTGAAAAAAAGTGCGAGATTTGCGGTGGCAGTTTGCGCAATGGCCGTAGCGTCTTCGGCGATGGCGGAACGGGCGCCGCGCCCAGTGCCGGCGGACTACAGGATTCGGACCGTGCCGTTCGAGAAAGATAACGTCGTCATGCTTTACGGCACCATGGGCGTCTCGACGATGATCGTTTTCGGTGAGGATGAACGAATTGCAACGGTGGCGATGGGCGATACGCTGGCATGGCAGGCGGTGCCCGACCAGTCCAAACGCTTTTTGTTCCTCAAGCCGCTAGATCGGGATGCGGCGACGAACATGAACGTCGTCACGAACAAAAGGATTTATAACTTCGTCCTTAAGCCCGGAACGATCGGGGGCGAGAAGGCGGTTTACAAACTGCGTTTCACCTATCCCGATGAAGAGACCAGCGCTCGCCTTCTCAATCAAGCAAGGGAGATGGCGGCGTGGCCGAATTTGAAGGGACTGACGTGGGAGAATATGAATCTCGACTACGTCTACAAAGGCAGAGAGATTACCAAGCCCGCAAACGTCTTCGACGACAGCGTGAAAACCTTCTTCTATTTCGAGGGTGACGTACCGGCGATCTTTCAAGTCAACTCAGACATGACCGAAACGCTCGTAAATTACCGTCGCGAAGGAAGGTGGATCGTGGTGGATAAGGTCGCGGGGCAATGGACCTTGCGACATGGCGATGAATCCACCTGCGTGTTCAATTTGCGAGGTCGCAAAGAGGAAATGCCGCGCGTCGATGTGACGGACGTTCAACCGACGCTGCAAGCGCAACACGCGCCAACCGAAAATGTCTTCGAGCGGGTGCTTTCGACGTTCGCCGCCGCGCAACAATAAGGGTTGAACATGCCGAACGATGATTTCGAGCTCGAAGGCCGGCTTGCGGAAACAGTCACGCGGCGCGGGGCAAATCCGAATTTGATGGTAGGGGCGGCGGCCTTGGGAGCCGCTGCGCTTTTCCTCGGGGTAGTTGCTTACACTTCGAATGCGAAAAAGCCGAAGAAGCCGCCCGAGTCGGCGGAGGTATTTAACACGGCGAAGATGGAACCGGGTATCAGCTTCGATAAGCCCGCGCCGAAAGAGGAAAACAAGCTCACGCTGCCACCGGCAACACCCGTGGCTGCCCCTGTCTCCCAGGGGCCGGTAATCGTCCCAGCGGACCAGGCGGTGGTTGACGACTCAGCGGCGCGTGAAGCGGCAGAACTCGAGAAGCGTCGTAAGGAGGAAGAAGCGAGAAGGCTGGCGCGTTTGCGATCGCCGATGCTCATTGTGGATCAAAAGGACGCTTCGGCGGCGGCCGCCGAAGGCGGCACTGTGAGAGTCCAGGCGCAGGACGAAGAAAAAGACGAAAATCGACGGTTTCAGCAAAACGTCGCCGGTCAAGAGGTCGAAGTCGCGCGGGCGCGTAAGAACCATCGTATTGATGCGCTGGTGCCGCAAGGGACGTTTATTCGGGCGTCTCTGGAAACGGCCATCCAAAGCGATTTGCCCGGCATGGTTCGCGCGATCACGAGCGAGGACGTGTATTCCTTTGACGGCCGGCGTGTGCTGCTCCCGAAGGGGACGATGCTGACGGGCGAATATCGGTCGGCAATCGCGCGAGGGCAAACGCGCGTCTTCATCGTGTGGACACGCGTTCTCCGGGCGGATGGGGTTTCGCTCATGCTCGGATCGAACGGCGCGGATGATCTGGGACGTGCCGGGATGGCGGGCGAGGTCGACAATCATTACTTCGAACGCTTCGGGTCAGCGACGCTTCTGACCGTCGTGGGTGGTGCCGCCCAAATGGCGGGCTCAATCGGCCAATACATGAACTTGAACAATCAGGGTCAGGGTTATGTGCTTGATCCCATCACCGGGCAACTAACGGCGCTCTACAATCAAAATGCTCAAATGCTTCAATATGGCGCGCAAATCGGCGGGCAAACGATAGCGCGGACCCTCACGCAACTGGCGCAAGAGGCGCTTAAAGACTCGATCGGGATTAAGCCGACGATCTACATAGATCAGGGCGCTAAGGTCATCGTGTTCGTGAAGCGAGACTTGGATTTTTCGGGTCTGTATCAGGACCCTGTGAAAGAGGCGCTCTATGAATTACAACATCCCAATCGGGACAAAGGACGACGCCCGGGAGTCGCTGTGGGTGACGCTGCCGCGCTACCTGCGCCAGGCGGCGGAGCCTATCCGCGAATGGTTACAAAACCCTGATGTCGTCGAGATATGCGTCAATAGACCGGGCGAGGTTTGGGTTGAGGCGCTTGGCGTGCCGCATATGCAACGCTTTGAGGTTGAAGCGCTAACGCAAGATGTTGTTCGCCGGATAGCTGAGCATGTGGCGGGCAACACAAACCAAAGCGTAAATGAGACGACGCCTTTGTTGTCGGCCGCGATGCCACATGGCGAACGGTTTCAAGGCGTACTGACTCCAGCGACGCCCCATGGGGGCGGATTCTCAATTCGCAAGCAGGTCATCTCTGATTTGACGCTTGAGAATTATGAGACGCTCGGGGGCTTCGATGATGTGCGAGTTCGGGGCGCGGAGAACGGCGAGAAAGGCTTCCTCTCTGAGGAAGAGAAAGAGCTGTCGGCGTTATTGAAGGTCAATACGCCAGCGGGAATGAGGAAGGCGCTCGCATTCGCGGTGAAAAACCATTTCACGGCGATTATCTCGGGGGGAACGTCGTCTGGAAAGACCACGTTCCTGAACGCTCTGCTCAAGGAAATCCCTGAGACGGAGCGCGTCATTTCGATAGAGGACACGGCCGAGCTGAAACCGCCGCAACCGAACTGGCTATCGCTGATCGCGTCCAAGGGCGGGCAGGGCCTCGCGAATGTGACGGTTCAAAGCCTGCTCGAAGCGAGTCTCCGGCTGCGGCCGGATCGACTGTTCGTCGGGGAGATTCGCGGCGCCGAAGCCTATACCTTCCTGCAAGCGGTCAACACGGGTCATCCAGGCTCATTGACGACGCTTCATGCGAATAGCACGGAAGGCGCATTCGAACGGTTGGCGCTTGCGACATTAGAAGCGGGGCGTGGGCTGTCGAAGGCTGAAATCGACCGATACGCTCGCTTCGTCGTTCCGGTCGTCGTGCAATTGCGCCGAAGGCCGCGACGCGGCGTGGCGGAAATCTACTTTAATCGCTTCGCTTAAAAGAAGGATTGGGAAATGCGCGGCGCGCTGGCGGAGAAAATTCTCGGCGCGATGTTCGCGGCCGTCATTGCGGCTTCGGCCGCGCTGTGGCTCTGGGAGCTGACGTTCGTCGTCGCGATCGGGCTGCATACGCATAAATGGGCGGCGCTCAAACTATTCTTCAACCGCGCGGAATTTTTGATGCCGCTGTCTGTGGCGCTCGCAAGGTGGCATGAGCCCGTTGTGTGGAGCCTGATTTGGAAGGCAAGCTTCTTCTGGTTTTTGGGCGTGGTGCTGTTCGCGGCGGGGATTGCGCAAGCGGTGTCGCATATGCGGGGCATGCCGGCGCCAACGGACGGGGCTCGGCTCGCCGGTAGAGAAGATCTGAGAAAGGCCAGGCTGCTCGGTGCGCCCATGGGTTACAGCGTTTTCCTTGGGCGCTTCGAGGGCGAGGATGTGCGATACGCCGGCGACTCGCACATTTTTGTGAACGGCCCGTCGCGGTCCGGCAAGGGCTACAATTTCGTCTTCACGAATGCCCTTGAATGGCGTGGCTCGCTGATCGCGATGGATATTAAGAAGGAAATTTTGGAGAAGACGGGCGCGGCGCGCGTAGCGATGGGCCAGCGTCTTTTCGTTTTCAGTCCTGGCTCGGTTGAGTCGCACAGGTGGAATCCGCTCGATTGCGTGGGTGAATGGCCGTCGCGCGCAACCGATGTGATGAACATCGCAAAGAGCATGATCGAGACCCCGGTGAACGCGGATGCGTATTGGGTCGAGACCGCGCACGGATTGTTCGGTGGATTGCTCGCCTATGTGCTGGAAAGCCGTACGACAGAAGGAAAGCGGACGCTGCAATCTGTCCTAAAAATGTTTAGTACGGGCGCGTCTTTGGGGCGTCGCTTCGCGGAAATTATCGTGAACGAACCCGAGTTGCATCCTTTCATCGTCGACAAATTCCGCCAACATCTCGGCCGCGACGAAGAGCAAAGGCTGTCTTTTGAATCTCATATCGTCACGTCGCTTGAACCTTGGAACAATGAGCTGGTCGCGGCGGCGACGAGCTGCTCCGACTTTGACGTAGCAGAGTTTCGGCGGAAGCCGTTTACGGTTCTGCTGTGCAGCCCGCCCGGCAATTTGCGGTCGGTTATGTCGGTCATCCGGCTCTTTGTGGAAATGGTGCACGACGTTCTGCTGCGACATCTCCCCGGCGCGCATGAGCCTTATAAGGTGCTGCTGCTGCTCGACGAGTTCTACCAGTTCAAGAAACAAAGCGAGATTGTTGACCGCACGCCTCTCGTCGCCGGATACGGTTTTCAAATCGCGATGGTGTCGCAAAGCATCGCGTCGCTCGATGTCACCTACGGGAAGTCCACGCGCGAAATGCTGCTGGGGAACATGGACGTGAAGCTGTTCGTGGCGATCGGCGATGAGTTGACGGCCGATTATGTCTCTCGCGTGCTCGGGAAGCATTATGTGCTGCGTGAGGGATGGGGCGAGTCTAATTCGGCTTCGCCGGGTGGATGGGGAGGGATGCGGCAGAGCCGTTCGGTTCAACGCCGATGGGAGCCGGTTCCGCTGATTTCGCCGGACGCTTTGGGGCGTCTGGACAATGGCAAGATGGTCTTGCTGTTGCGCGGTCAGTGGGGTTCGGTACTCGAGAAGGCTAATTTCTATCGCGACGCGCAGTACCTACAGGCGGTGAAGGCGGCGCAGCCTTTCGAGCGGCTCGTATCGGCCCCGAATGTGCTTGGCGATAAGACGCTCAATGACGATGAGCCCGACGAAGAGGGCGCGGGTGGGCGGCCGGGCCGTGCGGCGATCGGCCACCGTCATTGGCCGGCGATTCAGGCGGTGCGCGATCTGGCCTCTCGCGCGTTTGTCGATCCGACGATGTTCAATGAGAAATTCGTGGCCGCGATGGAAGAAGCGTCAAATCAGCCCATGGCGGAGCTCGCCGCGACGTTGCGGCAGTCGCCGGAAAAGCTCGGGACGCTGAAAATCGGGCGAGGGATGTTCGCAAGGCGCAGCGTCGAAGAGGCGCTCCTTGATCTGCGAAAGGCGGCGATCTCGGCGAAGCGATCGCTCAATGATGATCGAGCGCAGTTGGTGTCGGCGGACGCGGCGCCGGTGGCGGACGCAGCGGGCGCGGCGCCGGTGACTGATGAGGCGTCTGCGATGACGGATAGCGGCGGCGAGACGCCAGTGGCCCAGGACGGCGGCCCGGATTCCGCGACCTTGGAAAGGGAGGCGGAAATGAGACTCGGGGCGGTGGTGTCGGGCGTCGAGCGGCTGAAAGCGAATGGTGAAGTCGTGTCGGCCGCGCTGAAAGCGCGATTTGGCGAAGAGGTCGAGGGGCTGTCGTTAAGTATGGCGATGTTCCTCGATACGCCGAACGATCTTTGGAAGCATATTCAGAAGCAACGAGGCGCGGCGGCTGAGATAGGGTCGCGGATCGGTGGCGACTTTGGTAGTGACTTCCGCGTTATATTTCGGCGAGGGACCGGCCTTGGGTAGTGGGTCAGTTTGAATTTCGCTAATGCGTCATAAGCGGCCGTAAATCGATGACCGGTTAGCGCCACAACCTGACGTTCGAGAGGGACCGACAAGCGGACATCGCGAGCGGTTCGCCCCTGCGCGCAGCCCGCACCGAAACCGCCAGTCCTGGTGATGGGAACAGGATGCCGCGCCGTCGCATAGCATCAGGCAAGAGCCGGCGCGAGAGCGGGCCGACGAGTTCGTCCTCGGGCTCGCTGACGCGGAGGATCGCCGACGATGTCCTTCACCGGCAGCACAGCACGCCCTCGCCGCGCATCTGATCCGCCGGATCGACAACAACAAGGCTGTTCTTTCGCTCGTGCTCGCCAGTGCGGCAGTCGAGGCCGATCCGATCAAGGCCAAAACGGACTTCGACCTCAAGACTGCCTGCCTGGAGGCGATCGCCGCGTTGCGCTTGCCGTGTGACGGTGAGCGCGTCGCGCTGGACGACCTGCCCACCTATCAGAGCGTCGTGAGCAAGGGCCTCATCGACCCTACCGCCACCCCGCCGGCCGACGGGCGTGGGCCCAAGGGCCGGCTCGCGGCAGCGATCCTCGCTGGACTGTTCTTCGCGGGATCGCAACCGGCCCTAAGGGTTTCCGCAGACCCTGCCAGGGCGGTGGTCTCTGATATTCAGGTCCGAACCCTTTCCCAACCCGCAACGCTTCGCCTCGCAGGCCCGGGAGGGACGCGACCGACGTCGTTGCCGCCGTAGGCCCGGGCGGGGCCGTCGCCACATCGCTGGTCGTGTGGCCTCAGCACGAACATTGGTCAGGGTCGCAAGCCCTGGCCACCTACTCGCGGTGAGCCCGAACGCTGGCCGGCTTGGCGCCGTGCCGCGGATGCGGGTGAGCTGGAAGGCGTGGTTCTGGGCGAGGGAAAGATCGAGCGACAATTCAGAGGCTCCATCCGGAGCGGGCCAATTCCCGCTCGATGGCTCCTCGAAGGACCGCCTCCGGGCGCGATCACCGCGAAGGCGTAGCCGCAGCGGCGGCAGCTTGCTAGCCGACCCCTTGCGGGTTGATCGCGAAAGTTCCGGACGCATCACCAAAGAGCGCCGCGGTCGAGACGCATCGCACAGCGTGGCCTTTTCTGCCGGAAGCTCTCGAATTCCTTCCAGTTTGCCTCAGCGCCTACGCCTTCCCGAGTCGACGACGCAGGTGCCGCTCCATGGAACTGCTCGATCCCGGCGGCTGCCCCCAGCCAACCTGAGTCCGACCGATCTCGCTCGAAAAAATGTCGTTGCCGCATGGAAGGATCGGTAAATCGCTCCGGATGGCTGACAGATAGCGGGGGCGCACCGGATTGGCAGAACCAGGCACAGCGAAAGTCGACGAGGGAAAAAACACGATTGCGCGATACAAATCGCGGTTGAAAAGTTAACGTGACGTGCCGTTGGGCACGTAGACGGAGACCTGAGAAGAAAAGCCTATGACCACCGCCCGCCACATCGTGACGCTGCTCAAGAGCCATATTGCCGGTGATGAGGATCGCTTCCTCTCGACCGCTATGCAACTCGCTGCGCATGAAGCGCGTCAGGGCCACGGCAAGCTTGCTCAGGAACTCAAGGACCTGATTGACTCGGCGAAAAGCAGGGACGCTGGCATCGCCAAGAGCGCGCGGCCGGTCCCCCTCGCTCAGCCAAAGGGTGAGCTCGCGGGGCTCCTGCATGCGCGCTATCCGGACCTGCGGCTGACCGATATGGCTCTACCTGACAGCTTGCGGCATCGCCTGCAGCGCGTGCTCGGCGAGCAGCGCCAGCAAGTCAGCCTACGCGAGCATGGGCTGATGCCTCGCCGCAAGCTTCTCCTCGTCGGTCCACCCGGCTCTGGCAAAACGATGACGGCTTCGGCCTTGGCCGGCGAGCTCCATCTGCCGCTCTTCACGATCGTCCTCGATGGGCTCATCACAAAATTTATGGGTGAGACCGCCGGCAAGCTGCGCCTCGTGTTCGATGCCATCCAGACGACGCGAGGCGTCTACTTCTTCGACGAGTTCGATGCCATCGGCGCACGTCGGGGAGAACGCCAGGATGTCGGCGAAATCCGTCGCGTGCTGAATTCGTTCCTGCAGTTTCTCGAGCAAGAGGACAGCCAGAGCCTAATCATCGCGGCAACGAACCACCCCGAGCTCCTCGACAGGGCCCTGTTTCGCCGCTTCGACGACGTCATGGAATACGTCGTCCCTGACCGGCCGCTCATCGAGGCGCTTCTGCGGACCCGACTCGATCGCTTCGACACCAGGGGGCTTGCCTGGAACGAGGCGATCACTCAGGCCGAGAAATTGTCCCAGGCGGAGATCACCCGCGCAGCGGACGACGCAGCAAAAACAATCATATTGCGGGGCGGGAAGCGGATCACGACGGAGGCGGTTCTAGACGCGCTGGCGGAACGCCGGCAGGCCTCGCTGTCTGATTAGCGATAGCACAGGTCATAATGGCAGACGACTTTCCGCGCGACCGTCCCCACATCCACCTCCTCAACAATGGCGTCCGAGAAGCGTATCGGCGGCCAAACCAACGCATCGAGCCATCGCCACTCCCTGCGCGTGACCGAGCAGGGCACGCGACCGCGCTTTTGCAATCGATTGAGCAGGCAGTGGAGGGTGCGCGCCAGCAGATTGCCGCGCGCAACGTACAGCTCTCGGTTGGCACCCCCGGCTTCTACCTTGAGATCGATCTGCCATCGTCGGAGCGAGCTGGCCTCGACCAGCTGGCCGATCGTCGGCAGCATATGGAGCTCGTGGCCGTCCATGAGCCGGTGCAACCCGGCGCACCGATCACGGCTTCAGTGTTCGTGCCGCAACGCGCGGAAGCCTACTATCAGCGAAAGGTGGAGGCGTATCGAGACATCGACACAGGCCGCGGCAGACCTCGGAACGAACCGCTCGTCTCGCGCATTGAGACCGTGCGTTTGGCGACGGCGAGATCATTGTTCACCGATGAAGCGGTCCTGTTTCCTCAAGCCGCCGACGAGCAGGTTTGGTGGGAGGTCTGGCTGCGCGAGGGCGGGCGCGAGAATTTCGAGCGCATTGCCCAGGCGCTGAATCTAACTGTGCGGACGCATGCCGTCAGGTTTCCGGAGCGCATCGTCATGCTGGCCCTCGCCAGCGTGGCGATGCTTGATCGGCTGGTCGCGCACAGCGACGTCGTTGCAGAACTGCGACGCGCCAAGGACACGCCGTCCTTCTTCATGGGGCTGGGCGGCGCCGAGCAACGAGACTGGAGCGACGAGCTTCTCGAGCGCGTGACGCCACCGCAGGCCGACGTCGCGATCTGCGTCCTAGACAGCGGGGTTAGGCGAGCCCATCCGCTGATCGAACCTGCGCTTGCCGCCGAGGACTGGCACACGATTCGACCCGCGTGGGGTAGCGACGACACGCCAGCCTGGAACGGCCACGGCACAAGGATGGCAGGCGTGGGCCTGTATGGCGATCTGGTCCCCGTCCTGGCGGCAGGCAGTCCGGTCCCATTGCCCTTTCGCCTCGAAAGCGTTCGCATTCTGCCGCCAGAGGAAGAGGCAAACGATCCGGAGCTCTACGGCGCCATCACCGGCGAAGCGATCGCGCGCGCCGAGATCCAGGCGCCGAAACGACGCCGGGCGATTGCCATGGCTGTGACAAGCGCAAATCCCGCGCGTGGAAGGCCGACCTCATGGTCTGCGGCCGTCGACCAGCTCTGTTTCGAGGAAGAACAGCGGCGCCTGATCATCCTTTCGGCCGGCAACATCGGTGACGACCTCATGCCGGCGGATCATCTGACGCGCAACGACCTTGAGGCTGTGGATGATCCCGCCCAGGCTTGGAACGCGCTGACGGTCGGGGCCTTCACGGAGAAGGTGGACATCGTCGACGTCGCTTATGCGGGCTACGCGCCGATCGCGCCGGCCGGCGAGCTTTCTCCACGCAGTCGGACGTCGGTCGTATGGGACAGGCAGTGGCCGGTGAAACCCGACGTCGTGTTCGAAGGCGGTAATCTCGGCCATGACGGAGCCTTACCAGGGGAGCCGATCGACGATCTGCAGATTCTGACGACGTTCTACCGTCCAGACCTTCGCCACTTTACCACCATCGGCGATACCAGCGCCGCGACCGCGCACGCGGCGCGAATGGCTGGACAGATCTTGGCGGCGCGTCCCGGACTGTGGCCTGAAACTGTCCGGGCCCTGATCGTCCATTCAGCCGAGTGGACACCAGCGATGCGCGCACGGATTGACGCATGCAATGGCGCGAAAGGTCAAATCCAGGCGCTGGTGCGGCGCTATGGCTACGGCGTACCAGATCTCGGGCGCGCGCTCCTGTCGACGGTGAATGACCTCACGCTCATCGTGGAAGACGAATTGCAGCCGTTTCACCGCGAGGCCGGGGCGACCGCGAAAATGCGCGACATGAAGTTACATCGCCTGCCATGGCCCAAGGAGCAGCTGGCTGCCCTCGGCGCGGCACATGTGGAGCTCCGCGCGACGCTGTCGTACTACATCGAACCCAACCCCGGCGAACGCGGATGGACCCGTCGGCATCGCTACGCCTCTCACGGCCTGAGATTCCGGGTTAAGTCGGCGACCGAAACCGTCGACGAATTTCGGGCTCGCATCAATCAGGCCGCACGCGACGAAGAGGAGGGAGCCCCGGTTGGAGGCGGAGAGGAATGGCTGCTCGGCACGTTTCGCGATCGTGGCTCCCTGCATAGCGATTTCTGGTCCGGCACCGCTGCCGATCTCGCCGAGCGAGACGCGATCGGCATCTTCCCGGTCGGCGGTTGGTGGAAGGAAAAACCTTACCTGGAACGATTCGACGCGATCACGCGATACGCATTGATCGTGACCATCAGAGCGCCCGGCGCCGCGGTCGACATATTCACACCGGTGGAAGCGGCCGTCGCTGTGCCGATCGCGATCGAGACCTGACGGCGATGGCGCGGCGGGACATCGGGGCAATAGGCGAGAATGATTTCCTCAGCTGGTGCGAGCCCGAGGGATTTCGCGCGCAGAAATCTCACGTTGACCGGTTAGGTTGGGATTTCTTGCTTGAAAGCGAGCCATTGCGGACGCGGGACCGGCCCCTCGACGCCCAGAACGATCTTCCGAAATTCCTCATTCAGGTGAAGTCGACCGAGACCTCAGGCAAGGCGCCGCGGATCAAACTGTCCGCCCTGAAGCATCTTGTTGACGCCGACCTCCCGGCGGCGGTGGTCACGTTGTTTTACGCGAAGGGCGCCCGGCTACCCACACGCGGCTTGCTCGTTCCTGTCGATGACGCGCTTGTCACGGACACTCTCCGGCGCGTGCGCCGGGAGGAAGCACGGGGAAACCATTCCATCCACAGAACCACCATTCCGGTCCCGCTGGATCGCGCCATCGAGATCAGCCCGACTGGGGAGGGATTGGCGAGAGCCCTTAACACGATGATCGGCGGCGCAGTGTCGACCTACATCGCGGCAAAAATATCTCATCGCCAGACCTGCGGCTTTGAGGACAAAGCGCTGGTTGGAACCTTTTTTGTCCCCGGCGAACGGGCTGCGAAAAAGCTCAGTCACCTCTTTCTCGGCGGACCGCGCGAGCTGCGAGTATTCGACCTCACGATCGAGCGCCGCCGGTTCGGGATCGCACTCGAAAACGACCGCGATCACTTTCGCAGGGCGGTCCTTGAGGTGGACGCGCCGCCCTTGCTGACGTCCACCATCGAGCTCGCGACGATCGAGGGCGAGTGGATTTCGCTGCAGATGGACGGCTTCTTTCCGCCTCCGCTACAGCGAGACGTTAGTGGTCCGCTGCGGTTCGCCAACCGGTATCTCGAATTCGTTCTTGACTTCGACGATGAGAATGCAGGGCTGAGTTTTGACTATAATGGTGACCGAATCGTCCCTTTCGAAGAAGCGGTCGACATGGTCGAAGTCGGCTCAATTCTTGCGCGCCAAGAGAAGACTTTGACCATCCGTTTCAAGGGAACAAGGCTCGACCTCGCCATGAGTCCGGAGGTGGGGCCATTCGGACATTGGCTGCACGCCGCACCTACGCTTCGCAGGATCGTGTCGGCTCTCTCACGCTCGAATCGTCATTACGCTTATCAAGTCGAGCTGAGGTCTTTTTACGAATGGATTGAAGCACACAACGAATATTTGGCGCTTCTGTCGACGCCAGGGGTGCACATGACCTTCCCGCGCTGGTCCGACGATGCCATCGTGGAGCACCAGGACGCAATATTGACGCCGTTCTCTCTCGTAGTCGGTGATGCCGAATACACTGCGCTCATCGAGATCCCGATCGCGTCCGTGAAGCGCGCCGAGGACGCGATCACCGTAGTCGGCGGCCAGCCCAACGTCGTAGCAGATGTCGTCCGAAGGGCAGGTGCGGACACGAATGATTTCATTGAGTCCGCGATTGAGCGGTCAAAGCGCCAGAGGAAGAAGTTCGAGCCCGCGCTTGTTGCCGGCGGCTTTGAGAATTGGCGTACGGTGATGCTACCTGTGTCTCAAGTGGCGTGATGACGATCGAGCGGGCAGGACGATGAAAGAGAGACCCTTCACCAGGCCAACAATCGTTGCGGCAAACGAGTTTCTAGCCGACGTGATCCGTACCCATACACAGATCAACAAGATCGTGTTGCGATTGTCCCTCGAAGACGAGATTCCAGCCGACACTGCTTTCGGAATCGAGAAGAAGTGTGACCACCTTGGGCGCTTGTTGCTAGAGAGATCGTCCGACCCAATCGAAACGCTTGATGGTACGCTTACCTTGGCAGAGGCCTTCGTTCGAGAAGCCGTCGGGCTCACGAACGAACACTCGTCGAGCGAACGACAACGAGACCTTCTGCGCGGACTGGCGCGCGACGGCTACGTGGTGAGCTGGGGCGAATGGCGACAGCCACCCAAGCTCCGTGCTGCTCTACCGGAAGAGATCGACCTTCCGGCTGCTGACGATGAAGTGCGCGGCCTGCTGAAGACATTCGGATTCTCGGTGCCACTCAGGCACCTTGATCTGGCCATTGAAGCGCACACGCGAGGTGATTGGGAAGCGGCGAATGCGCAACTTCGTGCATCACTCGAAGGCCTGTTCAACGACATCGCGAGGCACATAGATCCTGCGCGGGCGAGCACGCTGCAGAATGGCGTGAACCTGCGCCAGATGCTCGCGAGCGACGCGATCGAGTTCTTGGCGATCAATCGCAAGGAATGGTCTGTAGACGGGAAGAACTATATCGAGGGTTTGTTCAAGATGCTCCACACGGATGGTGCTCATCCCGGACTTTCCGACGAGGACCATTGCACGTTTCGCCTCCATATTGTCTTGGTGACCGCACGAACATTTTTGCGGCGTTTGCATCAGGGCAGACCATAATATCTCCCCGACCAATTTCGAGCGGGCAACACCTGGACTTTGCATAAGAGATGTCTGGCCACATCACGTCGCAAAATTTCTCAGGGCGGTTCGCCGCTCTCAACGGCGTCGCCGCAATGACGGCGACGCGCCCGGACATCATTCGATCGCTGCTGACGGTCGGTTATTCAAGCCGGCGTGCCGAAGTGAGCGTCGTAGGGCTATGGCGAGAGCGAATGCTGGTGGCCATGGCGATTGGCTATCCGGACGCATCGCTGAGAACCACATCGCACTTTCGAAATCTCGAACAGGCATTCTGGCCGCCATGGTGAAGCGCCCGGCAACGCCCGCGGCACGGCGGCAGCGCGTAGCCGAGGTTTTCGCAGTTCTTTCGGATCAAGCCCACTATCAAGGTCGGCGGGATCGTGTCGCATCGCCTGGCCTGGATGGCACGATCCTCATCGATCGCCACGCCCCCAACATTCACCAACCGCGGCAATCTTGACCGTGATTCTGGCCGCTGAGAGCGGGAGGCCCGTTGATCTCAGGTGGACTTCGCCGAGACAGGCCGCTTGTCCCGGCGCCTCAGCTGACGCCGAACAGCCCCGCTTGGTGGGCGGGGGGTTGGGGTTTTCGGGATCAGTCCCGGTTCGGCCGGGACCAGATCAGCTGCAGGTCGATCTCGCCTTCGACCTCGACCAGCGTGGCGTAGATCGGAGCAGGGAAGCTCGGATCGTCTAGCCTCTGCCCGAGGCATAATAGGCCTGAGCGTTGAGTGTGCAGGCCCGGTTGAGAACGGGGCGCCGCACCAAAACTGCAGGGGAGTTGCCGCAAAAGCGAACTGCCCAGGAGCGGACATTCGCAACGTCCGGAAGGGGCCAAAAGCAGCCTTCCGCACAGGACCGCTTTGCGCCAAAAGCGGTCCTCGCTTCCAAGGCCGAAAAGGTCTCGGACGGCGTGGCCTGGGTGGCGGTCGGCGCAGCCGCCTCCGCGCCGCTCTGGATGGATCGCCTTCGAGAGATTTCGGAGCTCGCTGCGCTGGCCGGACCGATACTCGCGGTCGTCGCCGTCGCGCTCAAGGGCATCCTGTATTGCGTGCAAATCTGGAAGGAAATCCGGTCGAAAGGATCCTCGCCCTCGGCCTGATTCTTATGCAATTTCCGCACAAAGGGACCCGCGCGGCGGCGACTGCGCAGGGTTTTTTACGGCGCTCAAGCTGCTATCCACTTGGTTATTGACCGATATAGTTAAAACTGAAGGCTCGAAATCAATTCCAACCAGCGATATTTTCCAGACGCACGTTTTTTGCGAAAGCATTCCGGAAATGCGCAAAGAAATTCCCCCAAATGACGCGCGGTCAGGCCCGGCGCCGTAAGTGGAGTTGAGTGCGGTGATTACAGGCTCCAATCGGCCTTTCTTGTCGCGCGTGTTTTCACGCCCTCACCCGGTCTCATTAGTTGTCCTTATTGCGCTGATTTGCTCGGACCTGGCTTTGGCCTGGGCGGCAGGTGGAGCCCCTAATGCACGCCAACACGCAGTCCAGACTCCGGAAAAAGCCTTTTGCTCCGCGCGGGGCATGGCGCAGGTCGAGGAGGAGATCTGTGAGCCGCCGGGCGAAAGCATTCTGCTCAGAATAACAAGCTGCCTCGCCGTTGGGATGGAAGCGGTTCTCATTCCAGACAGGCAAGGCGTCGTTTGCGCGGCCCCCAAGAAGGGCGGGGCATATCTGGATACGCCGCGCAAGGAGCGTGCGGAGCAGCCAAGATACCCCAACCCTCACAAAATCGACGTGCGTGTCGCCTGTGACGAGAAGAAGGGCGCGGCCGACGTCGATAAGCGGCTCCTGCCGCGTTCGGCGATCAAGGATTTGGTTCGCACAACCAAGGATAAAATTGATCCCCAGGGCATTCGGATAGTAGGAGGAATTTATTGCGACGGGCTGGATTTAAGCGGCGTGAGTCTGCCCTATTCACTTATCCTCGATCGGTCAATTTTCAACGGGGACGTGGTGGTAAGGAACTTTCGAACCGAGGGCGATCTATCTTTTGACAACGTCGTTTCTTACAAGAAATTCAACGTATCTAGAACCGAGATTTCCGGTACGCTCTGGGGCCAGGTCGCATTCTTTAAGCGGCTGGAGATCGAGAACAGCTCCATAGGTGGCTCTGTCCGGCTGAACGGCACGATAGTCGCGGGGACCCTGACCATCGATAGCGGGTCGATTCGTGGGGACGTCGACGTCTCGGCGTCGTTCTTTTCAAACCTAGAGATACTCAGGAACAACATCGCGCACGTTCTCGACCTAGGCCAGAGTCAGGCGCGATGCAGCTTCGACATACGCAAGAACGAAATCGGCGATGTAGTCGCGGTCCAGCTCGGCTTTGGAGAGGTCGAGCTTGTCGAAGGTGAAGTTGCTAGCGAGCCAAGCGAGAACATCTCTGAAACCGACATAGAAACCGAGGATCTTCATCCCAAGGTAAAACACGAGCATTTCCGTTTTAAGCGCGTCACCGACGACGCGAATTTTGGCCGTCCCCTGCGTGGGCTTCCGAAGGATCCCTATGATCGCTATGAGGAGCCCGATTTCGGGACCGGAGCGATCATCAGGGGTCTGAAACAATGCGTGTCTCAGCGCTCAATAAGGCAGGGGGCGCTTGTCCTAATCGACAACCACATCAAGTCTTCGCTTTGCATCCGGTCTTTCAGCTGGCCCACGGACTCCCAAGGTCGAACGCTTAAAGGTAATATCTACCTCAACGAAGCGGTCGTCGGCGGCGCGACCTGGCTGAACTTGACACGGACGCCCACGAACGCCGCGTCCGGCGCGGCAGAGCCAAGCTCCACCCAAACTCCGGGCCGGCCTGAGCTCAACATCTTCAATGTGAGTACCGGCACACTGGTTCTGAACTTTCGCCTTACCCAGCAGGATATCGCGCTGAAGGTGAACGGCCTACATTTCAACCGCATCTATGCCTCGCAGGAAGCCTGTGAATCTGCCCTTTCTCTGCGCGCCGGGAAACCGCTGCCTCAGCGGTCCGGAACAGCGCAGCAGCCCACTTTTCCGCCGACCCTTGAGTTGCCGACGGCCGAACAAGTCACGACTTGGATTAACAAAAACGAATTCGCGCGCACACAGCAGCCCTTTGCTGAGTTTGTCACTGTTTTCGAAAGGGCGGGAAATGTGGAGGTCGCGACTGATCTAAAAATAAGGGCTTCAAATTTTGCGTGGTGGACATCTACCTGTAGCCTCCTGCCCGCTTCGTTAAAGCGTCGTTTCGGTTGGTGCGCGCCTGAAGGCGGCGTAAGCATCAGCAATAACGACGCACAAGGGAGGACATCCGGTTCAGATTCGGTACCCTGGTATCAAACGGCTGCACGCTGGGTGGAGCAACTCATCCTTGCAATTTTCTATTTCTTTCTCGGGATATTAGCCGATTACGGGTACAGGCCCGAAAGAATCATCTGGTGGGTTATAGGCTTCGTCATCATCGCCTGGCTCTTTTTTAGATATGTCCTGAAGATCGTCGCATTCGGCGTCGAGGGCATCCCCGAAAGGATTAGGCCTGTTGGATTGGTCTTCCTTTTTGATCGGCTCCTTCCCGCGTACAGAATCAGAGAGGAAAACTACAAGATTGGTCGTTTTTTCATGCTCTACAACTCGGCGCACCACTCTGGAGAGAAGGAGATCAAGAGTCTGGGCCAGAGCTATAAGATCACAGAAGCCACCCACGACTCTGGAGAGAAGGAGATCAAGCGTCTGGGGCATAATTATAAGATCACAGAAGCCACTCCGAATCTGAGCGAATGGGCCGAGCTATCGCTTGACGTCTTGAAATTCGTTGGATTCGTATTTGCTATCTTTTTAGTCGCGGCGATTGGCCGACTGGTTCATTAAGAAGCAAAGACTTCGTCTGTTGAGTTCTGACACGCGGCTCTGGATGCAGCCGATTATGGAACATTCCTTGGGTGGTAATCTGGGTCGACTCCCGTTTTCTCTATAAGGGCGCTTACATCCGCATCTGTCCGGATTGGACGGATGTAGTCGCCATCCCAAAGGATATTTCTTACGAGCGCCTGGACGTCTGTCGGATAAACTGATTTTAAGCCGAGTAAATATGGCGCTTTAACCATTAGAGCAGTTGCAATTCGATAAGCCATTGTTTGACTGTTTTCGGGCTTTTGCGTCGGATCCGGCCCAAAGGGTCTGTCCTCGGAAAGTTTAACGTCTGCGAAGTTTTTGAGCGTCAAGCCGTTTTCCTCGGCCCGCGCGGCCATCCATTGCAGAGCGTAATCGGACAGCCCGTGCCGCTCATAGCCACCGCCAACATTGGAATGGACTCCGGGAAACCATCGTTCTGCGTATAGGGGAAAACCACGTTTGGAGTCAGCCATGCTCTCCGAATTGCGCCCCCTATGATATTCAGTGAGGAGCATTGGCGTAGGGCGGAACGGCCAGCGACGTTCATCAGCCGCCAGGGCGTGATAAGCGGCTTCGACGCTCTCGCTGAGCGTAACGTCGTGAAAGCCCGTCTTGAAAAATCTGGCGAGCAATCGACCCAGGATTTCACCGTAGGGTGCGCCGAGCGCACCTACTGTGTCCCAAACGCCAAGAAAACGAATTTTTGTCGGATAGGGATTGCAGTTGCATATCCGAAAACTCTCAGCTTCCTTGCCGTTCGGCTTCCAGGGGTCACTTTTGTCCTTGTAGTAGTTATAAGCTATCGAAACGAGAGGAAGGTTGAAACGGTAAAGGACTCCAAAGTTGTGAATTAGACCGGCGATGCTGCGCGCAGTGTAAGCGCCTCGACTGAAACCGAATAAATATATCTGATCACCCACTTCATAGTTGCTGACTATAAATGCGTAAGCGTCTTTGATGTTTTCCGATATTCCAAAACCGAAAGCGCCGCCAATTAATTTCTCATCTTTTCGCGTGCCAACTCCTGCAATGTAATGGATGATCTGGGGATTGCCATCTCGATCTTTGAAGTCGGTCGCTTGCAACATTCGCACAACGTTTGTGCCGTGCTTGGTTGGCTCATTCCAGGTGCCATCGCAAAATATCACAAGCTTTTTTGGCATGAGTCGCTCCAAAAAAAGGCAAAGACCTCCGGTACTTTCGGTGCTACCCCTTTGGCGTCTTCTAGGGCGGGTCCGTGGCGTGCTTATCGCGCCCGACAGCCTCATTTTTTTAAGCATAACGCAGAAAAGCTAGTGTACTGCGCCTTTGTTGGCTGGACCGTGGTTGAGCACAACAGCGTCCGCCTCTGGCCCATTCACGAAGATGACCCCCGTGTCTCAAACACGGCTTTTATCGCTTCTAGTGGTAAAAATCTAACGCTTGGGACCCGGCTCCAAGTCTCTGAGAGACGATTTCTAAGTCAGCAATGCGCCAGAAGCGGTCGTTGGCTGATCCAGAAAGCCTCTCTCCGGAAGGCACGGCAACCATCTCCCAGGGGGCTCGTGACACGTCCGGTATTGCGAGTTCCGACAAACCCGTCAGCGCGCGAGCGCCGCTTGCGCGTCCTCTCGATCGCAAATGGGAACAAAGGAAATCGGGTTTTCGCACGATTATTTGCGCATCATGAGGAAGAGCGGCTTCCGTGAGTTAGGGGCCGGCCATCTTAACCTGTCGGCGTACTCCAGATTCCGCAGGAAAGCGCCGCGACCTCGGATTGACGGGCGCGGCGCTATTTTGGCTTTAGGGTATTCGTTGCTGCTCCCAAATTCATCGAGTTTCTTTTCCACAAACGCGCAACGCTCAGCCTGCGGCCTGAAGCTGCGCCAGTGCTTTCTTCGCTAAAGCGGCACCCCTGCGAGAATAGCTCAGAAAATGCGTCCCGTAGGCGATCCTGCGTGCGCGGCGCAGATAGCGGATCGCTTTCTTGACATGCGAATTAGCGTGTGCCCTTTGCGCCATCACAGCGTGATCGATCGCGTTGTCGATGTGCTGGACGAAAGAAGAGCTGTGTTGGGGCTCCTCGCCGTATGGGATGGCCTTGTTAATCTGGGCTATCGCTTGGGCGATATGATTCTCGGCGGCGAGCCCGATCCCAGGGGCGACAAGTGTTGTCAGCGCGAGACCAACCGAAGCGCGTAGGAATCCACGTCTCAGCATATTCCGCTCCATAGTGAATAAATTGCGGTCAAACCGCCAATTGCCGTTCTTGCGTGCACGATGGCGCACATCGAGCTACGTAGTGCGTAGCCGCGAAAACCAAAGGGCTGGCTAGAGCATTAGCTGGAGAGCAGTGCGGGCGCGTGGGCGCGAGTGGATATGCCTTACCTTGGCGGCTCAATCGAGATTGGCTCGGCGGCTCGAAGTCAAACCTCCCCCATCTCGCCACAAGCATTCGCTGACAGAATTAGTGAACGTCGGAGACAAACGGAAGGTCGGTATCCACTTCGTTCGGTACTGCCGCGAAACAGCAGCAAGCCCCAACTTCCATACGTTCAGGGGAATGGCGTCTGCCAAGGCAATTGGAAAATTTTGTTGATGTCCATCAACAAACTTCGCCGCCGAGGGAGTTCCATCATTCTCGCTTTATTTGATGCGAACGGGGTCTAGTTCACGCAACTTTGCTCGTGAAGGATAGCAGGCTTCTGCTCATGGGAAGTGACTTGGCTCGGCTCGGCTCGGCTCGGCGCTAACGACAGCTTCTTGTGCGCGTCGCAGTAAATAGCCTCCGATGAGCATTCGCAACCGCAGAACCGAAAGGTCGTGTCCCAGCGAGTGGTGTAGCTGAGCTGGAGCAAGCCGCTCGCGACGCGCGCTTTTTATAGCGCCGTAGCGAGCGAGCGGCTTGCGGTGATCATCGACGATTCGCCGGTAGGATCGGGTTGCGAACACCAACGCAACCGAGGAACTGCCGATGACCGATGAGATGATGAACCTGCGCGCGCTTGTGGAGAAGGCCCCCGACGCCGATATTTTGCGCGAGATGATCGGCTTCGCCGCCGAGCGGCTGATGGAGCTGGAGGTCGGCGCGTTGACCGGCGCGGCCTACGGCGAGAAGAACCCCGAGCGGCTCGCCCAGCGCAACGGCTACCGCGACCGGACCTGGGAGATGCGCGCCGGCGCCGTCGAGCTGCGCATCCCCAAACTACGCAAGGGCAGTTATTTTCCCGGCTTTCTGGAGCCGCGGCGGATGGCCGAAAAGGCGCTGACCGCCGTCATTCAGGAAGCCTACATCCAGGGCGTCTCGACGCGCTCGGTGGACGACCTCGTCAAGGCCATGGGCATGAGCGGCGTCTCGAAGAGCCAGGTCAGCCGGTTGTGCGAAGAAATCGACGAGCGGGTGAAGGCGTTCCTCGAGCGGCCGATCGAAGGCGACTGGCCCTACCTGTGGATCGACGCGACCTATGTGAAGGCGCGGCAAAACGGCCGCGTCGTCTCGCTGGCGACAATCATCGCGGTGGGCGTCAACGCCGACGGCAGGCGCGAAGTTCTGGGCATGGACATCGGTCCTTCGGAAGCCGAGACCTTCTGGACTGAGTTTCTTCGCAAGCTCCGTCGCCGGGGCTTGCGCGGCGTCAAGCTCGTCGTGTCCGATGCGCACGAGGGACTGAAGGCGGCGGTCGCCAAGGTTCTGCAATCGACCTGGCAGCGTTGCCGCGTCCACTTCATGCGCAACGCGCTCGCCCATGCCGGCAAGAGCGGCAGGCGCGTCGTCTCCGCCTTCATCTTACGGGAACCGAAGCCAAAAGGGGTTTCCAATTGTTGCTGTGTTCCTGGACGCCTATGAAACGACGACCAGCATCCTGCCGTGCTTGGATAATACCACCTGTGGCGTCGGGTTGGCGAATGATCCCCCTTGTTTTGGTCATTTCGATCCCGCAATCCTTTCTTTGGCCGAAGCGCAAATTTCAGCTTTACGGGCATTACAAATCAAAATTGAGGCGTGAAGGACCGGTTTGGGTTAAAAGCAGCCTTCCGCACAGGACTGCTTTGCGCCAAAAGAGGTCGCTCCGGCCGGCTCGAAATGTGCGAAAGGGGACGCTCCTAGTGCAGGCTGAAGCGAGCGCTCTCGCCGATAGCGGCGCACGCATGGGGCCAGCGAACCAAGAAGGCCAAGCGGACGCAAGCGCCGTCGGCTGCTGGACGCCAACCGAAACGATTCTGGAGATCGGCCAAGTCGAGCGCTATTCAGCGGGATGCGCTGAAGTGCTAGAGTCAACGCAGCCGCCGACGAGGCGGCAATTCCGAGCAACCCGCGTCGATGGCAAGAAACGGCAACAGAGACAATTTCACGCCGAAGACGAAGCGCCAGATCGCGAAGCGCGCTGGATGGCTTTGCTCAGATCCGGATTGCAGGCGTCCCACGGTCGGCGCGGCTTCCGACGGCGATGGCGAAATCATGCTAGGCGAAGCATCCCACATCTGCGCCGCCGCGGCGGGCGGCCCGCGCTTTGATGCCGGAATGAGCGAGGCCGAACGCCGCTCCGCGAAAAACGGGATCTGGATGTGCAAGCTGCACGGAAAGTCTGTCGACTCGGACGATCCAAAGTTCACCGTCGAGCTGCTGCGCGACTGGAAGAAGCAGGCGGAAGAGCATTCTCACCGCAGCGTTCTCTACAATGAAGCGGCGCGGCCCACCAAAGTCTCGGAAGGCGAACTTACGAAGCGACTGCATGCGGCGGCATCCGCCGATGTCGATGTGTTCCGTCGCTCCGAGAGATGGCCGTCCACGGACGTGGCACTGACAGTGCAGATGGCGGAGCTGGACAAGACCGTGCAGACTTCCGCGCTCGCGCGCGCATTGAGCGAACTTGGCGATCTGGTCCTCGTCGCGCCACCCGGCATGGGCAAGACATCGACGCTGCTGCAAGTCGCGGAAGGACTGGTTGCTCACGGCGAAACGCCCGTTTTCGTGCCGCTTGCGGACTGGGCGACCGAAAACAAGACGCTGCTCGATTCCATTCTGGGCCGCGTGACCTTTCGCGGAAGGACCACCGAAGACGATTTCCGCGCGGTAGCGCAAAAACCCGGCGTCTACCTGCTGCTCGATGGCTGGAACGAACTTGACGGTGAAGCGCGGCGGCGTGCGACCGCCGAACTGAAGCGCCTTCAGGCAGATTTGCCGGAGCTTGGGCTTTTCGTATCGACGCGCAAGCAGTCGCTCAATGTTCCCTTCGACGGCGCGGTGGTCGAGCTTCAGCCATTGGGCGAAGCGGAGCAAATCGAAATCGCGCGGGAATTGCGCGGCGACGACGGTGCGCGGATCGTCGATGAAGCGTGGCGCACGTCGGGCGTGCGCGAGCTGGTCAGCATCCCGCTTTATCTGACCGCGTTGCTCTCATTGCCGGACGACCAGCCATTTCCGAAGACTAAAGAGGAAATCCTGCGCCGCTTTGTGCAGGCCCACGAACAGCAAGCGGATCGCGCCGAGCCGCTGAAGGATGCCGCCAAGGGCCTCCAGACCGAGTTTCTGAGTGCACTGGCGGTGACGGCGACGCAAGCCGCCAACCCCTCCATCCCGGAGACAAACGCCCGCCGTTCGGTCGCGCAGACGAACGACTGGCTCCTCAAGGACGGGCAGCTCACCATCAAGCTGCAAACGACGGACGTGCTAGATGCGCTCGTCAGTCATCATGTGCTGGTGCGAACGGGCGAGCCCTCCGGATATTCATTTCAGCACCAGCAGTTTCAGGAATGGTATGCTTCGAACGATGTCGAGCGCGCAATGCTCGAAAGCGTCGCCGACACGAACGCGCTTCAAAAGCTGAAGGCCGACATCCTGAACGCGATGCCGTGGGAAGAACCGATCCTATTCGCCGTAGAGCGCATGGCGCGCGGTGATGCGCGCCAGCAGAAAGCTTGCGCCGCAGCGATCCTTGCCTCGTTCGAGGTCGATCCAATCTTTGCGGCGGAGATGATTTTCCGCGCGACCGATCCTGTGTGGGAGGAGATTTCCGAGACCATTCAGAAGCTCGTGCGGCGCTGGCACGCGCCGGGAAAAGTCGATCGCGCTGTGCGCTTCATGATCACGTCGGGCCGTCCCGAATTCCGGGATCTTGTTTGGCCGCTCATTACGAACGAAAACGACCAGAAAAATCTTCTGGCCTTGCAGGCTGCCCGCCGCTTCCGTCCCTCCGTGCTCGGACCGGACGCCGTGAAGGACATCCTCGCGTTGCCAGTCAAGGTACGCGAGACGGTCGTTGCCGAAATTGCTTACAGAAGCGGAATGGACGGCCTCGACCTTGCTGCACTGATCGCGAAGAGCGATCCTAATCCCGAATTGAAGGCTGCAGCCGTCGGCGGAATGTCCTTCCGCCGCGCGGGCCGCCATGTCGCGGACGTATTGAGCACGGCCGATGATGACGCCTTCGACCTCGTCTACCGCAGGGGCCACCTCGAAGAGATCGACGTCAAGGCTGTGCAGGACCGGCTCGCGGCGGCGCATGCGCGCGCTGAAAGGAAAGTTTCCGATTACGAGCGGTTGCGCGAGATTGTGTACGCGCACGATGGCAAAGATCATAGCGCGGAGCTGACCGCGCTCGTCGCGACCATTGAAGTTGAAGGCAAGAATGACGCCGAGCTCGGGCTAATCCACGAGGCTCGCAAGCAATACGAGAAAGCGGTTGCGCTGGGATTGCTCAAGCGTCTGCGCGAGGGACGCAAGCTGTTCTACGGCGCGGACAATATCTTGGCTGCTTCCGGAATCGTGGTCGAAGACGATGCCCTTCTGGAGATGGTACTATCCCCGCAAGAGCGCATGGACAGCAGCGTCGAGGCCGCCGCGTCTATCCTCGGTCCTGTTAGCGTCGGCAAACTCATCGATGCCAAGCTCGCCATCTTCGCCGAGATAACGAAACTCGGCAAATACGAGAAAAGCTTGAGCGACCGATACTACGGCCTTCGTGATCGTATCGCGCACGCGCCCGGAGCGAGCCTCGTGGCCGCCGTACAGGCGCGCGCAGCGGCGGCCAGCAATGAAGACATCCGCGAACTCTCGGAATTGCTGTGTCGCCCTGATGAGAAAGACGATAGAGCGCGCCCATTTCCGCACGAAGCGCATGCGGCGATTGCGCAGCTGGCCGAGCAATGGGGCGAGCGGCTGATCGCGAGTGGCGATAACGCAATGCGCAGGCAACTGTCCGCCGTTGCCAGTCTGATCGGCCATTTTCCGTCTGTCGCGCTGCTGCCGATGCTCCAGCGGCTGCTAGACGACGAATTGCGCCGTTACCGGGACTTCCGCCAGCAAGCCGAGGACGAGCGCTGGCAAGGCAAGGCAGCCAACGAAGCGCGCACGCTCTATATTAACAGGTATCAGCAAGCCTTCACGGCGATCAAAGCGCCCGAGACGACGGCACTGATGATAAGCTATTTGCCCGACGAGCATTTCGGTGAGATCGCAGCACTCGTGCTCAAGGTGCAATGGATTCTCACAAACGAGCCCGAGGATGAGCGCCGCTTTCGGGGAGGCGTGGACTTTTCGCGGGTGGAGGAAATTCGGGCGGCGCGCGCCCATCGCGCCACGGTGACTTGCGACGAAGCGGAGGCCATATTCGAGGTGATTACGCCGTTCATCGCCGAGGGCGCAACTCAGGCGCAGAAGGTGCACGCGATCAAGCTTGCGATTCAGGCCGTTCGGTTGCCGCACGGCGAGCGCTCCGATGCGATCAACGCGCTCTTGTCAATCACGCCCCAGGCGGCGCGCGCAAAGCTCGTCCTGAACCTGATCCTTTCCGGCGAAGCAATCGCATTCAGCATCGTGCAGGCCGGGATCGACAATGTCTTCGAGGATGCCAAGAATCGCAGTTGGATCCTGGATGAAGGCTGGGAGTTAAAGGCGTGGGTCCTTCTACTACCGTTCACCGTCGATCCGGCGCAGTTGGCTGGCACGATCGCGGCATTGCCGCCCCAGCAGCGCGCGCCGCACTTCCTCGAAGAGATGTTACGCGCTACTGAGTCGATGCAGACGCCGGAGATCGAGGAAGCGCTCTTCAAGCTCGCTGAAAATGATGCCGCCTTTTACGCCAATCACGCATGGCGGGATGCCGTCCGGCGCCGGGGCACGCTCACCTCGGCGCGGCGCTATCTCGATCTAGTCATGGAAGGCGAGATCGATGCGCACGATGGCTGGCACACGTCGCAGGAAGTTGCCGGGTTGCTGAACAAGCACTCGGAACTGCGTGACTACGCTTATGGTCTCTTGACGGACGGCACGTCGTCCAAGACCGCGCTGCTGGCGAACGCCGTCTCCGAAGGAGGTGACCCTGATGGTCTGCTCCTGCTCGTCGAGCTGGAAAACAAGCTTCAGCGTCCGCTCATTTCATGGCGAACCATTCAGCGAGCCGTCACGGAGCACGTTCCTTCCGAACACTGGCGCGGCGCGTTTGACGTGCTTCCCGTTGCAGCGATCGAACTTCGGCGGAGGCTCTTGGCAATGACGGCGGACGGCGGCCCTCACGACTCCGCCGCGCGCGTGCTCCGCGGAATCGACCGTGTCCGCGACGAAAGCGGCGCGCCCGAAGGCGAACCGCGCCATCCCGATCTGGCTTCCGGCAAGCCGTGGCCAATCTTGGTGCCTGATCCAGACGCGGAAGACGGCGGCTGACTCATCAAAGCTTGGGCCTGTAGTGCGGACGGCGGTACCGGGCGGGCGCGCCGCCGACGCGTTGAGGGAACCGCGCAACTCGGGACAACCATCGTCATGAAGCGGGACAAGCGTTTGGACTTTTCGACTGTGTTGAAGATACGGCCCGGCCTTTGTCGCGCCATTAGGCACGAGCGCTCAGCGTGCGCTTGTGACGTCCCATGCCTAGAAAAGCGAGTGTAATTGAGAGCAGCGGTGGTCGAACCAGTGGATGATCTGCGACGGTGAACGTCCGGTTTTTGGCTGACGCGCGACGATGTCTGCTCCGGGTTAAAAGGGGAAATTCAAACTGACCCACTCCCCGGCCTTGTTGAAGGCGGCAAACCGCGGTTTGGATTGGGATGTCGGGCGCGAAATATCTCGTCGCACCGTAGGGCAGTGGCTGCGGTAGTCGAAAACCGCCAGTCGCGCTAAAACAAATAAGCCGGGCGACGCCCGGCTTTTCTGGTTTCAGCGCGAATTATTCGCGGTGGCGTGGTTTCTCGCTTTGGCGCTCGATCTCGCGCTGTTTCTCGCGTTCGAGATTTGCGCGGTCCTGTTGCGCTTGCTTTTCCTTCGCTTGTTGCTCTTCGGTTAGAACCTTCGACTGCTCTGCGCGTAGTTCGCGAACCCTCTCTGTCTCGTTGGGGTTGGCGGGAATTTCCCGGCGAGGATTTTCGTCGGCGGCGCGATCGGCGTCACGGGCGGCGGCGGCTTCGGACGACGCGACGGCGTTGGGTTTGTGCGACTCCGTCGCTTGGCGAGCCTCTTGGGTCTCGCGTTTTGCTTCCTGATCGAGCCTTTCGCGCACCTGGTCGAGGGCGATGACACGCTCGGCGTCTGTGCGGGCAGGGCCTATGTCGGTGTCAGCGCGCAAGGGGGCGGTCTCGAGTTCGCGCTCTTTTTCCTTCGGCGCATTCTGGTTCGCTGCGCTGGTGGGCGCGTCGGATGGGGCCGGCGTCTGGACGGCGGGGTTCTGTTTGGCCTCGGCTGGCTTGCCCTGGGTCTCGGCCGACACGGGCGCGTTTTCTTTGGCGGGCTCCTTTTCCTGCGCGCCTTCGCGCATGGCGGGGCGCTGGGCCTCGATGTCTGCGCGGGCCTTCTCGATGCGGTCTTGAAGCTCGGGATTTGTGATTTTGAAGCCGTGCTCGGCGGCGAGCTGAACAACGGTCTCCTTGTATTTTTCGTTGCCGGTGATGTTGATTGTTTCCCACTTCGAGGCGGCGACGCGCAGAGCGGCAAGCACCGTCTCTTTGTGGTTCCAATCGTTGACGTCGAGCTGCTTGCCCTTGTCGACGAAGGCGAGGGCAACGCGCTGGCCGGTGTCGTCATGGCGGCTGTAGTAGATCTCACTGCCCTTGCGCTCGTGGGTAATCTGCGGCGTTGTCTCGATCGGCGCGGGCTGAACATACTTGTCGCCGACCATTTCGACGGGCTTGGCTTCAAGCCTCTTCTGGGCCTCGATCGCCTTTTGAGCGGCGTCGAGGATGGTGGTGCGTTGTTCCTCGAAAGCTTGCTTTTTGTCGGGCTCAACCATGGAGCTGATATTGTCGAGGCGCTTGCGCATATCGTCGAGGGCGTAGGTCATCGTTTCTGCGGTTCTCATCTGGCCTCCGTCTTTGATCGTTCGGCGTTCCATGTGGCTGACCGCTCGCTCCGCACGCTGCTTGAGCCAATGTAGATCGGCGTGCGGGATAGGTTGGCGTTCGGCGGCGACGCGCGCCGGAACGGCAAACATCGTATCAGGATTTTTATTTGCGCGTTTTACCTCTGCAAGTCGCTCGCGCGAAACGTCGAGGTAGACGAGTTGCCCGCCGTTGCGGGCCGCGAGGGTTTCGGCGGCGGCGCGGTCGGCTGTGAACATTACGGTCGCGTGCGCGGGTGCGTTCTTTGGCTCCGCCCGGTAGAGGCGCAACGCGCCCTCGCGCAAAAGCGGCATGGCTGCCGTAGCGGCGAGGCTCTGATTGACGGCGCCCCATTCGCGCGCCACGCGGCTCGCGTGCGCACGGCCTTCGTCTCGGGTGGGGCGGTGGATGGCCCGCTCCTTCACGGCTTCCACGCGGCGCCGGACCGACTCCGGGGCAGTTCCGCGCTCGACCATGCGAATGTCCTTGAGCTTGTAGGCCGGTACATTCGCTTCATCGAAGCGGCTGGTTGCCTCCATGGGGATTTGTCGCTCTCGCGCCTCTTCGGCGAGGGTCTCGCGCCAACGGCGGAAGTCGGCAATGTTCGGGTGGAGCCGCTCGCCGCGCTCGTTTTCCATGCGGATAGCGGCGTGAACGTGAATGTGCTCCCGGTTCGTATGCAGAACGAAAATGTATTCGTGGCCGGCAAACTCTCTCGCGAGCGTCGCGCGCGTAGCGTCGAGGAAGGCGTCCTTGTCCGTGCCGGGCTTGGCGCTGAAAACGACATGGGCGAAATCGCGTGGCTCGTTCGAGCGCATCTGGCGGCGCCAGGATGTTGCCATCTCGAGATTGGGATTGAAATCGCCGCTCGGTGATTTGCCGGAACGCCGCTCGTAGCGCCGGAAGGCTTCTTCTTTTAAGTCCTGCTTGCTGGAGGTCTCCGCGTCCAGCTCCCCGGCCCGAGTTAGTCGGGCGAGCTGTCGGGTTGCTCCTTCAATGCCATGCGCCCAGCCTTGGACTTCAATCTTCGCCTCGCGATCAAAGGCGGTCTCGATGAGGTCGTATAGCCCCTCGGCGGATTTCTTGTTCGGATAAAAGCGATCGGCCTTGCCGTTCTCGTCGCGCTGCGATCCGGCCGCAAGCGCGACAACATGAACATGGGTCTGGTCGCCGCGGGTCTCCGCGCGCCATGCGAAGACATGGCCACGCAGCGCTTCGTGCAGAGACTCGCGAATGATCTCGTTCGTCAACGGCTCGTCGAAAGCGGCTGTGAGCGCGAGGGAGTCTTTCGAGGGTTCGCGGCCGCTGGACTCCGCGCCCCATTCAGCCGCGAGGGCGGAAATGTCCTCGGCCCCTTTGAGGATTATCCCGTCGTGACGCTCGGCGGCGAGTTCTCCCTTGTCGGTCTGGTAGCTCATCAACGCATGAGCCCGCGCGCGGCCGGCGCCGAAACTTGCCAGTTTGACGACGGCGGCCTGTGATCCTCCTGCGAGCGCGGATTTCACAACAACAGAGGACCGCTCCGGCCCCTGCGCAGCGGCGGGGCGGGCCTTGGCGGTCGGCGCTACGGGCTTCGACCGAACGGCGGGCGTTGCGTCGCCTCCGCCACCTCCCCCACCTCGCCGCCGCCGTTTACGCAGCCCTTCGTCTTCGATCTGGCGCGTATCTTGGGATGCCGGCGCGGTGGGCGCACGGTCTGGCGTCGCCGTTGTGAAGGGCGAGGGCGCCGCCCGCGTGACGCTCGGAGTTTGCTTCTCGGGTCGCGGCGCCCGCGCCGGTTGGCCGGCGTCGCCAATCTCGAACGACGGGGCCGCGCCAGCGAACGCCGCAGCGCTCGCGAAGTCGCTTGCGCGACGCCGCGCTCTCAACCTCTCCAGCTCGGCCTGCATTTCGCCCAAGCCCAGTCCAATGTCCGACAGAGGAAGCCCGCCAGTCATTCCGCCGTCCGCGAGATGGCGCGCGCGGTGCGTTCGTGCGACCGGGCGCAGAGGGAGCGATAAAGGGCGGTCAGTTCCATGATGAGCCCGCGCGCGGTGGCAAGCCATTCCGCCACATCGTCGCTTCCGATGACGTGTCCAGCGTTCATGTGCCGGACGGCCTGATTGAGATTTGTGCCAAGGGCGCGAAGCTGTCGGGTGAGTGCAACGATTTCCGCGCGCGCGTCGCCCTCGAAGGTCGGACCTAAAAAGCTCGCCTGCCTCACGAAGCGGCGAATGGCTTCGCTCGGCGTGAGTTGAAATTGCGCACAGAACCCTATGAACGCTTCATGTTCTTCCGCCGTGAGGCGCACGTGAAGGACGGCGGTTTTGAGCCGTTTTGCGCCTTGGTCCATTCGGCTCTCCGTTTCGCGTCCGGTCCCGTAAGGGACTGCCGGACGCGAGGTAAGCCCGCCCGGCGAGGGCACACGGCGGTTTTGTATCACAAAAGCGCTTTCCTGCCTTATCTATATCAATCTACACTAACTCGTCAATTCCATTTCCGCTTCGAATAAGACTCTGGGGGCGCACGCAAGCATTCGGAATGGAACTCAACGGGGAGCGAATACGAACATTTTGGCCGGTCCATGCGAAGACTGACGGCAATTCGTGGGCATGCGTTGTGATGACGCTAGGATAGCAATGTAGATATGTGAGGGTATTTCAATGCGATAGATGGGCAGCTATGAGACCCGTGGATGAGCTGTTCTTTGACAAGCCGATAAACCAACCATGTGCCGCTTGCGCGGCGGCCTGTAGGACAGTGCTTGCGCTTCTAATGCATCTCTATATGTATTAGACTGCCATTCCGATTTGCTTGCCATGAAACGATGACAGGGACTTATTGCGATGACGAAGGGCGTTAATGGTCTGACAAGCGGCTGTCGTATGGTTAGAACGATGTCTCTCCTAGTGCCGGGTGCCAGGGGAATTGCTCCGCGGTCCTTGTGGTCACAACTTCCAAACGGTGTTGGTATTGCAGGAATCTCAAGGGGAGTTTCCGCAACGGCTTTCGACGCTCGTCGTCTGTCTGATGACGCTCAATCGCGAATTTCAGCGGGACGTCTAGGCGCGCTGGTCGAGCTAATCGAGTCTACCTCTGAGGCACACGAAGGCGCGTTGTCTGTCTGTCGCAAAACTCGAAGACTGCTTGGGAATAGGCCGTAAGGAAGGAGGGCGATTGCGATGGCCGAGCGGGATGACGGGCGTCAAATGGGAAGCGGACGACGTGAAACCTATCAGGCTGATGACCTGACGAAGATGGCAGAAAAGCTAGAGGCTCTCCCTGACGCCGGAGGTCGGAGAGGGCTATCACGGCCGAGTGCTGTGAAGTTTTTGGAGCCGCAAATCGAAGCCCTTCGGAAGAAGGGCTACACAACGAAGGAAATTTGCGAGGCTCTCACTGAGGTTGGTTTGAAGATCACGCCTGCGCAGCTCTTGAAACTAATGCCGGTGGGGAAATCGACTGCAAGGGGGGTAAGAGGCGCGGCGGGGTCGGCGTCTAAGGCGGGCTCTGGTGCGGAGCGCAGAAGCCAGGCGGGAGGATCGAAGACCGCAGCAAAAGGGGACAAGGGGAAATCGAATGCGGCAGCGCCGGAGCCGCAAGGGTTTTCTGTGAAGCCGGATCGTCTTGAGATTTAGGAGGTCGCATGTCTGAGCGAATCTATATCGTGGGTGGTTCAAAGGGCGGTGTCGGAAAGTCGATGGTGTCGCTTTCGCTGGTCGATTACCTGCTACAGAGGGACAAGAAGGTTCTTCTGGTCGAAACAGATAACAGCAACCCCGACGTTCACAAGGCGCTGCAAGGGGTGGTTGAAAGTCAGATTATTGATCTCGATGAGGCGAGCGGTTGGGTATCGCTCGTCAATGTCTGCGACCAAAAGAAGGGCCATGTCGTGGTGGTCAACACGGCGGCCCGGAATAATAGGGGCGTTTCGAAATTCGGCGCGACGCTAAACGATACTCTGGCCGAATTGGGCCGGGAGTTAATGACTCTCTGGGTCATCAATCGCCAGCGGGACAGTCTGGAATTGCTGGCCGATTATCAGATGGCGATCCAGAGTACAAAGCTGAACGTGCTGATGAATGGCTATTTTGGGGACGAGGCCAAGTTCGAGCTGTACAATTCGTCAAAGATCAAAGCGGCAATCGAAAACGATCTGAAAGGCAAGTCACGCCTGTTCCCGGAGCTGGCGGATCGGGTTGCCGACGATCTCTATTCGAAGCGACTGAGCATCGAGGCTGCGTCGAAGGAAATGCCAATCGGGAACCGAGCTGAACTAGGCCGCTGGCGCCGTCTCGTCGCGGCGCTGTTCGACGATCTCCTAAGCGAGCCGGAAACCGTGAAGGCGAGAAGCGCCCGCCCGAAGCCGAAGGCAAGTGAGGCGAGCGCGGAGTCGTGAGGCTGCTTCTACATATGGGGGAAGCCGTCGAACGCGAGGCGACGTGAAATGGACGAAGAGGTTGTATCGAATTTCGAAAAGCTGTTTCGGCGAGCGGCGACCGCGCGGGAGCGGGAGCAACTCCGCCACATGCAGCAAACCTTGGGCCTGTACGAAAGCGACGCCCTATGGCTGATCGTGCTTGCGCTGCAATACTACGAGAGCCTTTACCTGCAATATCCGAAAGCAATCGGACAGGCGGCCTCGGAAATTCTTGACGATGTAAAGAAGGTTTCGGATCGCGTCATTCGTGCGAGCGCGGAATCGGCTAAGGCGGATTTGGCGAAGGCGGTGGTAAGTGTCGCGCGCGACGTGGCGCGCGACACGGCGCGCCGACAAATGACTCAGTGGCTCGTGGTCGGCATGTTCGCCGGCGCCGGGCTTCTCGGGATCGGAATATTCATCGGCTCGCGGTTGTGAAGGTAGGAAAGACGGAAAGCCCGCTCACGCGGGCTTGCTTTATTGATCGGCGGGCCTAGCGGCCCGCCATTATTTCGGCGTGGCGCACAAGTCTGTCTGCGCGAAGTCGGCGCCCGTGTAGATCAAAGGCGCGCGGTAGGCTTTCGCACAGGCGTACGCGTAGCAATCTCCAAGGTTGAGGCCTGCCGGGTGGCGGCTACCGCCATATTGTTCGAAGGCCCGAAGGGCGGCGGTGGTCATACTGTCAGTAATGTGAATGACTCTGATGCCTGCCTCGTCCAGCAAGGCGCGGATGATGGTCTCGGCGTCTGCGGCTGCCATCTGGCGGACCTTCATGAGGCGGGCGGCCGTCTCGTAGACCGCGAGCGGCGACGTGTATGGCGCCTTAGCGGCCGCGATCCGCTGCGCGATGTCGGGACCGTTTTCCTCGGCCAAAAGGATTGCGAGAAAAGCTGATGCGTCGATCATCATTTTTTGTCGGCCCACATGGCGTCGAAAAATTCTTTGTCGGTCTGATACGTTTGCGACTCTCGAACCGGATGCGCCGCCACGCGCGCGATGAGCGGTTGCAACCTTTCCCAAAGCGGGATTTTGGCGCGTTCGCGTTCGAGCTCGTTAAGGCAGGCTTCGCGGATCGCGTCGACAATGGGCTTGCGCTTTGCCTTTGCGAGGCGTCGAATGATTTCGTCGGTCTCGGGGTCTTTGATGCTGTAGGCCATGAGGGGCGGATACCTCGCTAAAGATATACGGATACCGTAAATCAGCTATAAGCAGGCCGCCCGCGTCGCGGAGAGAGAACGACGCGGGCGGCGGGGCGGCGGCGGGGAGGAATGGCGGGCGCCCAGTTCGCTAATCCTTGCAAATCGCCGGATGGACGCGCTGCAATTCCAGCGTGAGCGTGCCGACGCGGGTAGATAGGATTTTCAGGCCGGGGTGGGTCTGCTCCATACTGACCAAACGCGGGATGATGATCGGTCGATGTACCATCAAGATCCGCGCGACGGCCTCAATCGTAAGGAAAGGAGAGCGGGCGGCGTCGCCTTCGGGTTCATTCCCGACAATCAGCGCGCGGCCTGCGACGGGCGTACCTTCGCGCCCGGCGACGGTGAACATGCCGGTGACGGGCTTGGTCAGGCCATCGTCGTCAACATAGGCTGTGTGCCGCTTGTCGATCTGATGGAGGGCCGGGTAGTCGGCGCCGCCGAGGAATCGGGCCGTATCGAAGATGGTCGCGGGCTCGATCTGCACGGGCCGGATTGTCGCGGCGCTGGGGTCGAGCAAATAGGCTGCAATGGTGCTCATGGTTCGTGGTCCTCGGATGACGGGAGGGAAAGGGGCTGTCGTTGCAGCCCCTATCGGGGGTCACTCGGCCGCGAGCGGAAAGGGCTCGTCGTCGGCGCGTTCGTCATCCGCCTCTGCGTCGTCGTCGCCCTCGATGTCATTGGCTGGCGCCAGCGTCGTTTTGAGCGGGCCGGGAAGCCAGCGCGCATCTTTCATTTTCTCAACGAAGAGAGAAACGGCGTCGGCCTTTTGAACGTCGAGGATGTTCTTGGCTTCCCATTCCTGGCGGCCCGCCTCGCGCAGAGCGTCGGCCATGTATTTTTTGGAAACCCGCTTGCCGAAGTCCTTTGACGGCCGCCAATAATCGGCCATGTCGAAGTCGATCGCTTGGGCGATCTGATCCGCGTAAGGCCGCTTGGCCGCGTCGATCTGTGCGGCGACAAGGTAGGCCATGAGATTTGAAAGCTCCTGCGGCTTCGCGTCGAGACACCACGCCCAAAGGTCGGCGGCTCGGCTTGGGAGCTTCGCCCGCCAGTCGGCAGCGAGAGCGTCGAGCGTCTCGAACGGTTTGGCGTTGGCCGGGTCGTCGGCTTTGAGGGTGCGGACAGGCACGCCCGCCCGCAAGCCAAGCGAGGAAGCGTAGGACTGGCGGTAGAAGGCGTCGAGAGCGAGATTGTGAACCAAGGCGGCGAGCGCGACGTCGGGGCGTTTCGCAAGTTCACAGGCGAGCGCGGCGCTGCGGGTCGTCGTAAGGTCGAAAAGGAGAGCGTCGGTCAGATTGGCGGCGGGCGCTTCGTCGGCGGCGCCAGTCGAGCCATTGGCAAGGCGGGCGGCCTCTTTCCGGTCGCCCGGTTTCACTACGCCCCGCTCGATCCTGAGCGCGCCGTTGTAGTCGATTGTAACGATGGCGCCCGCCGTCGCCATTTCGGCGGAGTCGTAGGCGGTGTATTGGTCCATGATCGCCGCGCGCTCGTCTTCGAGGTCGTCGCGCTCTTTGAAAAGCCTGTTTTCGGCGGCGTCGTCCTCGATGCTCTCAGCTTCGATTTCAATTTCTTGCAAGCGGGTGTCGATGGCGTCGATCCGCGTCGCGTCTTCGGGCGAAGGGTCCATCTCCTTGGGATAGATACGGCTCAATCCGCCGCTGTGGTAATTATACTCGGTCGCGGTCTCCACCCACTTCCAACCCTCGCCGCGCACGGCCTCGGCTTCCTGTTCCAACTTTTCGGCGGCAAGGCGATGAAGCAAGGCGCGATCAGTGAGGCGGATACGGCTTTCGTCGTCGTCAAAGAGGTCACGTAGCACGGCGCCGCCCTGCTGCTCATAGACTTCGACGGTCACGAAACGCGCCATCTTATCGCTGGCCAGCGCGGCTTCGGAACTCAGCGCGGCGCGCAGCTCGTCGGGGTCGCGCTGCCACTCTTGCGCGTCGGACCATGCGGCCTCTTGCGCCGCGTGGTCATCGGTAAGCGCGAGCGCTTGAAGCTGCTCAAGCGTAATGGCGTCCTTGCGAAGCTCGGCCAGTAGGTTCGGCGACACGTTCGCGAGCTTGAGACGGCGGCGGACGGTCATATGAGAAACGCCGTGGCGGTCGGCAATGGCTTCCGGGGTCAAGCCTTCTTCTCGCGCGAGGCGGCCGTATGCTTCGATTGCATCGGCGGGGTGCATATCCTCCCGCGAAGTGTTCTCGATCAGCGAGACTTCGGTGGCGCTGGCGGCGGTCTCGTCAATCTCGCGGACGCGAACAAAAAAGTCGACGGTAACAGGAACGCCATCAACGCTCGCCTTCTTCGATTTAAGCAAATTGAGCGCCTTGAGGCGGCGATTTCCGGCCGTGACGAAGTAGCAGTTTTTGGGGGCCTTCTCGCCGGGGCGCGGGCGGCGCACGGTGAGATTTTGCAAGAGACCCGCGGTCTGGATGGTCGCGGCGAATCCTTCAATTCCAGCGTCGCTCTCATGGCGGCGCACGTTCTTGGGGTCGGGGCGAAGCTGGCAAAGCCGGATCGCCGTGACGGGTTCCTTGGTCGATTCGGACTGCTTCTTGGTTGTCATGGCTCTCTCTCCAAAGGTCCAAATGAATGATTGCGGGGGGCAAGCGAGCGCCCGGAGACGCTCGCTTGTGTTGATCGTTACGACTGTTCGTCGTCACTCGCCTTGGGTGAGAGAAGGTCGAAATTGTTCACGATTATGTCGGTCGTGTAATGTTTCACGCCGTCCTTGCTGTAAGAGCCTTCGGCAATCCGACACTCGGCGTAAATGGGGTCGCCTTTCTTGACGTTGGCAACGACGAAATTGGCGATTTTCTCATTGAGAAAAGTCAGCGTAACCCAATCTGTTTCTTCGCGACGCTCGCCGGGAGAGTCTTTCCAAGAGCGGTTCGTTGCGACGGATAATTTGACGACCTTGCCAACGGTTCGCGGTTCTGCGCCGGTGTGACCACGAACGATAAAAAGGTTAGTAGAACGCATTTTCTCTCTCCATTTTTGAAAGGTCTCATCGCCTCGTTACGTCCCTTAATATAGGGTCACTCTATTAATTCGTCAATTTAAAAGATGCGGCCAATGTGATTTTTCCTTTTGTTTTTATTTGTGTTCCGCGCTCCGATGTTCCTTGTTCGACGCGCCGCAGGCGTGGCGAAAAGCAGACGTTCCTCGTCCCGACGCCTTCGGCGTAAACGCCGCGCGCAGCGCGAGTCACCCGCAAGGGGCGTCGCTTGCGACGCAGCGCGTTTACGCGCTTGACCGCGCGAGCACGGCGTTATGCTGATGGGTCGAGACGAGAACGAAAAAATATGTGCGCCGGAGGCGCACGCTGCTTAGAATCGGCGTCGCGCTTTGCGCGACCACATAGGATGCTTGCGCGATGGGATCGTTACCCGAAGGGCGGAGACCCGCAGGGGCTCCGGGAGCGCCGACGGCGCGAGTAGAGCCCGGCCCGGAGGGCGCGCCAACCGTTGGCGAGCGGATAAAAGCTGATATAGTGTTTGTCGATGGCGAAGGAGGCCACGATGCGAAAGATGCTTAAAAGATATTATGTCGGCAGTTTTCTTGTGAGATTGGTCGGGTTGTCGTCCCCTGCTTCTGCGCAGGACGCTTCCTTTGGTTGTAAGGTGTTTATGTGCGTGGCGTCGGGTAATTGGCAAAGCATTGAATATTGCGTGCCTTACGTGACAACTGCCATCGCTCAAGCGCAGCTCGGGATACCGTGGCCTGTATGCACGGAGGCGTTGACCGGCGCGGTATCCCAAGGGCTACAGAGCGGCAATTCCCAGAACGGGGGGTAGAGTTAGCCTTCTGAGGGGCCGTTAGCGCCAAGCAAGATGAACTGGTCGGCAATCAGTTCGCCAGAAAGCCTACCGCGGGCAATTACAAGCTGACCGGGAGCAGCATATTTCTGGACATACCGTCGTGCGGAGTGATGAACGACGGCGACATGATTTTCTGCTGGCGCCTCGACGATGTCGCCGGCACGATCGCGGCGTAGATAGTTCGATCGCAAGCCCACACGAATTTTCCCCGGGAGGACAGCGATGTCGAAAATTGTTCCGAGGATTTGAAACTCTGCGAAGGCGTTGCCGGTATTTTGGAGAGAAGACCTCTGATGATCCATGAGATGAATTAGCCCTTGCGTAGAACCAGACGTACTATATCCCGACGCTATTGTATCGTCAATGATTTGAGAATAGGCATCGGATATGAGAGGCGCCGTAGACAAGCGCCGAAGGCCAGCGTTGCAGATTCAGGCTGTAGAGCGGGTTCGCGTACGCGCGGATGAGGCCGTGGAAAAATCAGTTTGCCGCGCCTTCTGTGGTTGGAAAGGCTTGGGGATGAGGAATCGAATCAGGTTGTTAGACCAGGACCGACCAAACGAATTTTTGGAGGTCGAAGTGGTGGAAATGAGGCCGAATGAATTGTGGTTGGTGGTGCCGAACACGATTGTTGAATTCATGTTGCGTCGTCGGGGCGACGTTTTCGAAGGGAGTCTCGGCGGACGAGCGTACGCGTATTCGCATAAGAACGAAAAAGTGGTAAAAACGAGAGTATTAAAATGAGCAAGGTTTTATCGGGGTTTATGGTTTTCGCTCTCTCGGCTGGCGGGATGTCAGTCGGTACAGGAATCAGCGGCGAACGCCGCGGTGGCATGTGAGGCGGCGGGCTTGCGGCCAGGCACGCGGCGCTTTGAGCGGTGCCAAGACGTGAATTTCGCGCAGAACCGTGCGCAGGCGAGCCGGGCGGAAGCGGCTGTGGCGGCGGCGGCGGCGGCCGGCGTGATTGGCGGCGCATTGGTCGGGGCTGCAGCGTCGCGACCTTATTACTATGGCCCGGCGTACCCGGCCTACTACCCAGTTTACCAGCCCTATTGGTGGTGAGCTCGTGACGCGCCGCGCTCGAGCGCGGCGCGTGCAGCGAAAGGAAGTTGGGAGGGGGCATGAAGTATCGCGTAATGATGGTGGACGGCGTGTGGTGCGTCGTGGGGATTGTGTCACGCCAGTCATCAGAGGAGGCAGCGAAGGCCGCTTTGCGAGAAGTAGTAGCGGTTGATTTGGCGTCGAAAAGGATTAGGGAGGCTGCGCTCGAAATGACGCCATCAGAGATGGCGTGTTTTCTCGATGGCATGCCTCCCAAGGGAGATAGGACGCCCGAGAGTATTGAAGCCTGGCTTGAGACCCTCCCCCGCGCTTCAAAACATTAGGGAAAATCCCGTCAATTTCTAACAAAAAGGACGGATTATGCGAAATATGACGGTTTGGATCAGCCCTCTTTTTCGCGGCAATATAGCCGTCGATGCCGGGCGCGATAGTCCCCCTCTGGGGTCGCTTGGCTACTGGTCGCGGCCGTGCGATTCATAGATCGCTACAGGGGGCAATCGGCGCTTAGGCTTATGAGGACTGGCCGGTTATCCAGTCGGCGAAAAAGCCGCCCAGCTCTCGGGGTTCGGACGAAAGAGCATCAGCTAGCCAAGAAAATCGTCGTCGCGTTAGTTGCGCGCCCGCTTGTTGATGGCGCCGACGCACACCCCTAAACTGTTGTTTAATGCGAGCCGCTGATAAGTGAGGCTGGTGTGGCACCGAGCGCGCGGCGCGACGTGTAACCGACTTGCTGCGCCGGAGCCGCGGAAAAGGTTCTTGCTGGGGGCGAGGGGCGGCACCCCGTCCCCCGTCGCTCAGCGAGCGGAGCGAGAAAAGAGGGTCGCGCGGGAGCGCGACGATTTCCGGCGCAGCCGGCCGCCCGGAGGCGCTGGCGGCTGCTCCGTCGCCGCAGGGGATAAAGCGCGGCGCCCGCGATGAGCGGGCGGGCTCGCCGCGTAGCAGCGCGATCAGCGCCAACCCCAGCGAAAGCTCCCCGCCCGCACGTCGACGACGCGAGGGGCGCCCATGGTGTCGATTGGTATTTCAATCTGGGACTGGCCAGTTACATAGAATCAATGGCTTAGCTGAGATCTAAATGCCATGCTGGCACTGCAATTTGGACTTTTGCAGGAATTTTCTGGCACTCAAAATGGGATTGATCGACCCGTCGATCGACCGTAGCCTTCGGGGATGAATTCGTACCCCTTGGATCAGCTTAAAGAGAAACCGTCGGGCGGTAGCCAGCGAGAGGAATTCTTCCGTGAGTCGCTTCGTCGCTCGGGTTGGAAAGTGACCACCGAGGTCATCAGTGTCGCACTCGCGAAAATTGGCATTCCGAGATCAACGTTATTCCGTCTCGCGGCTCTGCCCCCTTTCGCGCAGCTAGCCTTTTTGCAAGGGGGCCTCAAACCGGCTCCGCCCGCAAGCATTTCCATCTCGGACGAGATCGCTGCAGTTAGCGGGCTGGAGGAGCAGTCCGTCTTCGGCCTTTTGGGAACATCGCCGGAGGGACTTGCCTCCCTCGAGGCGCAGGTGAGGCTGCGGACGGTCGGACCTAATCTCGTCGCACAAGAAGCCCGACCCACGCCGCTCCACGAGATTTGGGGGAGCGCTAGGAATCCGCTGAACGCGCTACTTCTCGGCCTCGCAGCTATTTCCTATTTTTTGGGGGATACTAACGCGGCCGTTGTTATTTGCGTCATCGTAACGCTCGCCATCAGCATGGCTTTCGTCCAGGAGCATCGGTCGAACGATGCAGCCGCCAAGCTTCGAGCCGTCGTAAAAACGACGGCGACCGTTCGACGCCGGCGCTCGCCCATCGGAGAAGAACTCACTTCCAACGGATTTGAGGAAATACCGATGGAGCAGCTAGTTCCAGGCGACATTGTGCGTCTGTCGGCGGGAGATATGATTCCTGGCGATCTACGGCTGCTTAAGACCAAGGATCTTTTCGTCGATCAATCGACTCTGAGCGGCGAGGCAATGCCCGTCGAGAAATCCGCACAATCGGATGGAGCCGCTACCGACCCGTTAAACGCGCCAAACATCTGTCTGATGGGCTGTAGTGTGGTTAGCGGTTTCGCCACCGGCGTCATCGTACACACTGGCGCGCGGACCTATTTTGGCGAGCTGGCATCCCGCATTGCACAGAAAAGAGAGCCAACAAGCTTCGACAAGGGCGTCAACAGGTTTGTTCGCCTGATGATATACTTCATGCTGGCGCTCGCGCCGAGCGTCTTTTTGATCAATGGCCTGACGAAGGGCGATTGGCTCCAGGCGCTGTTGTTCGCCCTTGCAGTCGCAGTTGGATTGACCCCCGAACTGCTGCCGATGATCGTCACGGTCAATTTGGCCAAAGGCGCAATCGCAATGGCGAAAAAGCGTGTGATCGTTAAGCGCCTGAACGCTATCCAGAATTTTGGAGCGATGGATGTTCTCTGCGCCGATAAGACCGGAACGTTGACCGAAAATCGCGTGTCCCTCCATCTGCATCTAAACGCCGATGGAAAAGCTGACGAACGAGTCCTGGAATATGCGTATCTGAACAGCCATTACCAATCCGGCCTGAAAAGCCTTCTCGATTTCGCCGTTCTTAATCACGTCGAAACTGGCAAAAACCTACGCTTGCGGCACAACTATGAAAGCGTTGATGAGATTCCGTTTGATTTCATTCGTAAGCGCCTTTCTGTGATCGTTCGCCGCCACGATGGTGCAGGCAATCTAAAACTAGGTCTTTTCGCAAAACTTCGAGCCCGTCTGACGGGCGCGCTGCTTCGGGAGGGCGGAGCCCACTTGCTCATCTGCAAGGGCGCGATCGAAGAAACCCTCTCCATATGCGCCTACATCGAAATCGATGGGACGCTTGCGAAGCTTGATTGGCGCCGAAGAGCCAGAGCGCTGGCGATGGCGCACGAGCTCAATGAAGACGGACTGCGCGTCGTTGCGGTCGCTTATAAAGAGTTTGCGCAGGCCAAAGAAACCTACTCTGTTGAGGATGAGGCAGACCTCGTCCTTCTTGGTTTCATCGCGTTTCTTGATCCGCCCAAGGAAAGCTGCGGCGCGGCGATTGCCTCACTCCGGGCTAACGGCGTCGCCGTCAAGATCCTGACCGGCGACAATGAGATTGTCACTCGGAAAATCTGTCGGGAGGTCGGCCTCGAGGCAGATAGGTTCGCGCTCGGCCCCGAGATCGAAAAATTGACCGACCACGAGCTGGCGGACTTCGCCGAGGCGACCACAATTTTCGCAAAACTCTCTCCCGACCAAAAAGCTCGGATCGTTAGAGCGCTACATATCCGAGGTCACGTCGTGGGTTTTCTCGGAGACGGAATCAACGACAGCCTCGCGCTCAAAGCTGCCGATGTTGGCATCTCGGTCGATTGCGCCGTCGACATTGCGAAAGAATCAGCCGACATCATCCTGCTCGAAAAGGACCTGACGATCTTGCAACAAGGCGTCGTCGAAGGACGCAAGGTCTTTGGCAACATCGTCAAATACATCAAAATGGGCGCAAGCTCGAACTTCGGCAGTATGTTCAGTGTGCTAGGCGCGAGCCTTTTTCTCCCCTTTTTGCCGATGCAGCCTATCCAGGTTCTCACCAACAACTTGCTTTACGATTTCTCACAGACAGCGATCCCCACGGACGACGTCGACGAGGACTATCTCGCTGCGCCACGAAGATGGGATATCGACAACATATTTAAGTTCATGCTGCTGCTTGGTCCAATTAGCTCGATTTTCGATTACACGACGTTTTTCGTGATGTTCTACGTGTTCGACGGGTGGGCTAACCCATCCCTTTTTCAAACGGGATGGTTCGTTGAATCGCTTATATCGCAGACGCTGATCATCCACATCATTCGAACGGCGAAAGTCCCGTTTTTCGAAAGCCGCGCCAGCGCCACCCTCATCGCAGCCTCAGTAATTATCTGCGGTGTAGCCGCCGCTTTACCCTTCACCTCTCTCGGGGAGGCGCTGAAATTTGCGCCTCTGCCTCCGCTTTATTGGCCGATCCTCGCTGCCACGCTCCTGGCGTACGGGACTCTGGCCCAGCTTGTCAAAGTCTGGTTTTTCCGACGCTGGGGCATGTGAATGCCCCGTAGTTTCCCAGAGAGGCTCGGGAATGGAACGGTCTATGTCTGTGGCTCGGAATTGAAGCGTCGTATGATGGTCAAGCTCTTGATAGGTTGTTTCCGATCCTAGAGGGTGTTATGCACTCTGTATTATGAAGTCGGCTGCGCGTTTGAGCATGAGGCAGGCGAAAGCGACGACGTGGAGGCCAGCGAGTGTGTCGGCGTAGCGTTCGTAGTCTTTGACCAGCCGCCTGCATCGGGTCGCCCAAGCGAAGGATCGTTCGACAACCCAGCGTTTGGGCAACAGCACGAAGCCTTTTTTCGCTTCGGAGAGTTTGACCACGCAGAGTTCGACGCCCTGCGCTTTGGCCGCCTCGGCGGCTTTCTCGCCGGTATAACCTTGATCGACATAAATAAGCTCGACGCTCTCGCCGGTGGCGTCCTGCACAGCGGCGGCGAGCTTGCCGACCTCGGCGCGGTCGTCGACATTCGCCGGCGTAACGTGCAGCGCCAGCAAGTGCCCCAGCGTGTCGACCGCCATGTGCAGCTTGGAGCCGCGCTTGCGCTTGGCGCCGTCATAGCCGGCCCGTGGACCGCTTTCCGGCGTAGAGCGCAGCGTGCGGCTGTCGATGATCGCCGTGGTTGGCTCCTCGGCGCGACCGGAGGCGACGCGCAACAAGGCGCGCAGGTCCTGCGCAAGCTCTTCGAACACGCCCGCCGCCAGCCAGCGCTGCGATTGCTGATACACTGCGGACCAGGGCGGCAGATCGTTGGGCATGGCGCGCCATGCTATGCCGTAACGCAGAACGTAGCGCAGGCCGTTGAAAAGCTCACGAAGCAAATGCTGACGTTGCGGAGCGCCCTCGTCCATCAGCGTCAGATACGGCGCAACCAGCGACCATTCCTCGTCGCTGACATCAGACGGATACGGTTTGCGAATCGGAGACATCCGATTCCATTAAGACAATCAACCACCAAAGTACATAACACCCTCTTCTGTAACGGGCGCTTCGTTGTCAATCCCCAACGCTCTTCCTTCGCCGGTTCACTCTTCTGTCCGTGGTCGGCGCCAAGAATGATGGCCGCCACTTGATGGGATAAGATGAGGATGAGGCCGGCCAATCTAGTTGCGCGTGGTCTTGAGCCCACGGAGCGTGTTGCGGTCTGACCCATCCATCGTCCCGGCGAGGGACGAACGCTTCGGGAAAGGCTGGTGTTTGGCCCCGCCCGAAACCCTGCTTTTCCTCTCCTACGCCGCCACGACAGTCGAGGTCGCCTTGCGGGCGTCGAACGGCGTCCCGTCGATCCACATCCGATGCAAGACCACGGCGAGCTTGCGCGCCAGCGCCACCTTCGCCTTCTTCATGCCGGCGCGCCGGGCGAGCTTCATCGCCCAGCTTTTGAGGCCGGAGCCCTTCACCGGCCGCGTTAGTATGACGTTGGCGGCTTCGTAAAGCGCCGTGCGCACGCCAGCGTCGCCGATCTTGGTAATCCGCCCGCTAACGTCCGTTTCGCCAGACTGATATTTCCTCGGCGTCAGGCCGAAATGCGGCCCGACCCGCTTCGACGAGGAAAATCGCAACGGATCATCGATCGCCGAAACGTAAGTCAGCGCCACGATCGCGCCGACCCCCGGCGCCGACATCATCAGTCTCGCGCGCTTGTCCTTGCGCGCCATCGCCCGCACAAGCTTCTCGAACATGTCGAACTCGCGCAGCAAGACCGCATGCGCTGAAAGCAGCGCCTTTGCGACGATCTCGAGCGTCCTATACCCGCCGACGAGCTCCTGGATGCGCCGTGCGAAACGCTTCGGCGTCGTCGGCCCGACCTTTAGCCCGAAGCCGCGCAAGATCCCGCGCAGGCTCATCTCAATGTCATAGAGTTTCGATTGAACCAGTTTGCGCGCCGTCAGCAGCGCTCGCGTCTCCTGCGCTGCCGAGGATTTGCAGTGGACCGGACGAAACCAACCAAGCCGCATTAATTGCGCGATGCCGCGCGCGTCATTGCGGTCGGTCTTGACTGGCATCGTCTGCAGAGCCGTGCGCACATGCCGCGTCTCCAGCAACTCCACCGCCAGGCCCGCCTCGTGCATCGCCGCGTAAAGCCATTGCGACAATGGCCCTGCCTCGAGGCCGATGCGCGCCAAATCCAGCCCGAGCGACGCCAACCAGCCGATGAGCGCCGCCGGCTCGCTGGAGATCTTCGCCTCCCGCACGATTCGCCCGGCGCCATCGACGACGCAAACGCTCGATGCTTCCAAAGACACGTCGATCCCCGCATAATGGTCCATGGTCATCCTCCAATGATGCTTGGAGCCGACGAAAGCCGGACTCCGTCTCACACCACCATTCTGGGGGATGACCACTCCTCCGCGAAGCCTCAGCCTCCGGCGGCCCGTTACGCCATCTAGCGTCATATGCGGAGCCCAACAGGCTTCGGCTTTGCTTTGCGCGGCTGAACGCAACGTCCCAGTTCCCGGCGGATCAAATCATTCAGATCCAGCCTGCCATAATCTGGTCTGTAAGCGAAGAATTTCGCTCAGTCGTTAAAAACCCAACGTGCAGCGAAATAAGCAGCCGCCGCAAGCACAATGATGACGACCATTCCAAGGGGCGTCGCAGCGTAACTCGTCAATTCCAGGATAGCGCCCATCGTTTCTTCCCTTTATGAGCCATGCCGACGCCCGGATGGGCGCATGCAGTTTTCCACCTCAAGCTCGACGTAAAGAACCATCTCGAGGTCTCGAAACAATAGGCCTGAGGCTTCGTAAAGCTTCATCGCCGAGGTCGAGCGTGGTCCTCAGCTTGGCGGAGATTGAATTCGATTGAACAGGCGAACCACTCGGTGAGCGCGCGACCCCATGCCCGCGTAATTCCTCATTCAAACTTTGCAATGAAGCGTAGAACGACGCTATTAGACGAGCCCGATGGACGCCAAGCAAACCAACGCGGCCAGAGTGCGCCTGGTAGATTACTGGCGACCAGGGCAAAGATTGGCTTTGCAGGACTACGGACGTGTTTGCGGTGCCGCCTTCTGCCGGCAGTTGCCTCTCGATAACCCTGACGAATTCAGCGATTTCACCGACAAGGCTCGCCGCGACGGCCCGTCGTGCGATGTCGGCCGCCCAAATCGCGAGAAGGCCAATACCGCAGGCCGTGATAACGATGATCGCGTAACACCCCGTCATGGCAACCTCCGGCGCCACAATCGCGACTCTTAATAACGCAGATCTCGGTCCAAACGTTCGCTGCTCCGAGCGGATTATTGCTTACCTCACCGTTGGGGCTACCTATCCGGAGATGAGAGGGGATTTGACGAGCAGTCGCATCCTCCGATAACCTACTAGAAACACCATGGGGATGGGGTCCCCCAAAACCGCCTTGACAGGCTGATGACTCCTGCAACGTCCATTCGGGCGAGCGGGGAGTCGTATATGCCCCAAGAGCCACCGGCCGCTTACGGCCCTGACATTGTTACTCGCGCTTTGAGTCCGCGAAACCTGCCTTTGCGCATGGCGGGAGAACGCCCATGACTGGAATCTGGGCTCTTGCGGCTTTGTGGCTGGGTCTCGCTTTGATCGCGAGCCTCGTGTCCATGTGGCTTAAAATCGCGACTGCTTTATCAGAAATCATTATAGGGACGATCGCGCAGCTCGTGATCGGCGCGGCAATCGGTTCCGCGGTGCTTGGAACCGATGAAAGTTGGATAAAATTCCTTTCGGGCGCAGGCGCGATTGTGCTGACCTTCTTGGCCGGCGCTGAGCTCGATCCCGTGGTATTCCGTACAAAGTGGAAAGAGGCCGTCGCAGTGGGCCTGGCAAGCTTCTTCTTTCCCTTCATTGGGTGCGCCGCGGGCGCACATTTCATTCTTGGTTGGGAAATTATGCCGAGCTGGCTGGCGGGGGTCGCAATGTCCACCACCTCTGTCGCTGTCGTCTACGCTGTTATGCTCGAATTCGGCTTCAACGTCACGGATTATGGCAAGACTGTCTTGGCCGCTTGCTTTATCACCGATCTCGGCACAGTGATGGCGCTGGGCCTTCTTTTCGCGCCATTCACCTTCAAAACCCTTGTTTTCCTGGGGGCCGGAACCGCTGTCTTTATCGCTTTGCCTTGGATTACTCCAAGATTTTTTCGTCTTTACGGCAACAGGCCGTCCGAGCTCGAAGCGAAATTCCTTTTGCTCTGCCTCCTTGGGATGGGAGCATTGGCGACTTGGGCCGACAGTGAGGCCGTCCTACCCGCCTACCTCATCGGTATGGTGCTGGCCGGCACTGTGGGAAAGGATCATGCCTTAATCAGGCGCCTCCGCACCTTGACCTTCGGACTACTCACGCCGTTTTACTTTATTCGCGCCGGCTCCTTCGTATCGGTCCCGCAACTCGTAGCGGCGCCGGGAGCGTTCGCGCTGCTGCTGGTGGTGAAGGTCACCACGAAGATGATCGGCGTCTATCCTGTAACTCGTGTCTTCGCCTCCCCGACAAGGGAAGCTATGTATACCACTTTGCTCATGTCCACCGGGCTCACGTTCGGGACCATATCGGCGCTCTTCGGGCTCTCGCACCATATCATCGACCAGGCGCAATACTCTGCTCTTGTCGCCACCGTCATCGCTAGCGCGGTGATCCCGACCGTAATCGCCAACTCCTTTTTTATGCCTCGCCACCTTCTAGAGGAACAGACGGCGAGAGAAGCGACGAGCGGACAACAGGAAACCTTGTCGCTTCCCGAGGCGACGAGCAGAGCGGAATGAGGGAGGAGGCCCCTGTGTTCAGCAAGATTCTCCACGCTAATGACGGCTCGGAGCATGCCTTTCACGCACTGGAGCTGGCGATCACTATTGCGAAGCAAAACGGCTCCGAACTGCACATGATTTGTGTCGAGGAAGTCGACTACATGCCAGAATTCGTGGAAGAAGTCCGTGAGGAGGCCAAAACTCAGGGCAGACGCTTCCACGCCGTGCAACGACGCGCACAGGCGAAGGCCGAAGAACATGAGGTAAAGCTGCAGACGCATATCATCGCTGGTCACCCAGTGCGAGACATCGTGCTATTGGCGGAGAAGCTCGGTGTTGACCTTCTCATCATTGGAGCGAAGGGTCACTCCGCAATTTACGAGCGGTTGGTTGGCAGCCGCGCGGATCGAATAATTCAGTTAGCTTCTTGTCCCGTTCTGGTGGTGAAGTAGTAACGAGTCGAATTCTTATCTTTTCGGCTAAATGCAGAATCAATTGGACAGGCGCCAACAAATGAGCGACGGGATGATCAGGTACGTTTGGGTTTCGATCGGCGGAGCTCTCGGCACTGCGGCCCGCTATTGGTTTTCCGGCCTGGTGGCGAACCATTTCGGCGAAACGTTCCCCTGGGGCACGATGCTCATCAACGTATCTGGGTCGTTCGTTATCGGCTTTTTCGCTGCGATCACCGGCCCGGACGGACGCGTATTCGCCTCAACAGAAACGCGCCAGTTCGTGATGATAGGGATTTGCGGCGGCTTCACGACCTTCTCATCCTTCAGCTTGCAGACGCTAAATCTTGTTCGAGACGGCGAACTGGCTTGGGCCTTGGCCAATATTGGCCTTTCCGTCGTTCTGTGCCTTGTCGCTGTCTGGGTCGGACATGTCGCCGCAACCCATCTAAACCAACTCCAAGGGTCTTGATCATGACTGTTGAGCGCGACGCTGTGCTTCTCCGTATCTTCCTCGGTGAGGACGCCAAATTTCACGGCAAGCCGCTCTACGAGCAGATCGTCTTGAAGGCGCGAGAAGCCCACCTCGCGGGAGCCACAGTGCTACGCGGCCCGCTGGGTTATGGACACTCCAGCAAGCTTCACACGACCAAAATCTTGAGGCTCTCAGAGGATCTCCCGCTCGTTATCGAGATCGTCGACAATGACGAGAAGATCAAGGCATTTCTGCCTATCCTCGACGAAATGATGAGCGGGGGACTTGTCACATTGGAAAGAGTGCAGGTGCTCCATTACGGCAATCACGTAAAACGGAAGCCTGCTTAAGAAACGCGTGTTTCGCGGCAGACGCCACGCTGCCCGACATGGACGTCTTTATGGAAATCGCCTGCCACTAAATTTATCTGCCTGGCTTGCTGGCTATGAGATACCCCCAAGCGCAGCATTGACGCCTATTCCTCACGGCCCGCATCCCTCGGCAACTTCCTCACCTTCGCAACCTTTTCACTGGAGGCGGTTGTCCTCTATGACGGCCTCGCCACGGCAGGGTTAATCACGGGAGGCTAATGCGTCATTTTTCGTAATTGACTCTAGCCAGCCAATTGACGCGGGGAAAACGGTTCGGTAGGTAGAATACTACATTGAGCCGTAAGCGAGACGCTCGCTCACGCGCCGAGGGGATGGGGTGCCCCCTTAACCGCCGGAAAGGCTGATGACTCCTGCTTCGATCGTTACCGCGATCTCAATGAATCGCGCGTGCAAGAGCAGGAGTGTATACATTGAACCAAGACCTCGCTGTCTTCATCGTTCCCTTCGCCCTCATCATCGGCTGCGGCCTTCTCGCGGCCGGTGGCCTCTACTTCATCAACATTCGCTTTCTGAAAGATGCGCGCTATGCGGTAGGGTCGCTGGTGGCTGGCGCGGTCATTCTCGGCCTCCTTGAGATCATCCTCTACGGCAGCTCTGTCGGTTTCCTGAAAGAGCAGCAGCTTAAAACCTCCTTGTGCGAGTTTGACTCAGAAAACGCGCACCCTGAAGCACGCCAAGGCGCTAATCCAGAAGTCATTCACAGCGCCATCACGAGTTGCATGAAGGAGGCGGGCTACGAATGGGACGGAAAGCACCGCAACTGTAAGGACGCGCCAGTTGCAACCAATGCTTTTTGTTACATCCCAATAGCTTCATTCGACCGAGCCATCACGGGGTTTCAGATGAACTTTGAGTAATCGCCGAGGAGCGCAAGACTTGTAAGTCGATCAATCACTTCAACAGGGGAGGAAGAACGCATGTCGAAGCTCATTCTACCGGCCATTTCCGTGCTTGCTATTTTGTGGGGCCCCGCCTTCGCGGCGAACCAAAACTGGAACATCACCGAAGAAGGCGTATCCGGCATCAAAGCCGCACAGGGAACGTGGTCGGTAAACACCGACGCGGATAAAATAACGGGCACTGCAAATTTGCAGCTCGGCAATGGGAACCCGCTCACCTATAAGATTTCCGGCTCGGTAAAAGACTCGACTTATACGATCGAAATGTCTGATCGCACCGACGGGAAAAAAGGCTGCGTCTGGAACGGTCATGTTCCTACTGGAGCAGATAAATCGCATGGACTTATTGGCCAAGCGGTCTGCGAAGGCAAGGTGAAGCTGATTATCCGCGCCGGGTTCTGATCTTTCCGACCAATATCTCGCCTATTGCGGCGTTACTACTCGAATTGCGTCAACACCAAGCGATCCTTGCGAGGTGGTGACGCGGTTCCCGATTACAAAAGACGATCATCATCCCCGTGGCGCGCGGAGTGCTGATGACGCGGACGACTACGGCCCGCACCGCGCGCCACCACTGGGAAAAAGAGATAGAGGCAAGACACTGGTGCCACCACATGCGTGAACGTTGGTCTGGTGATAAGGTACTCACATTCCATCGTTTCGCGGGTGCTGTCAAAGACCCTCTTGTTACGGGGATTATATTCGGCGGGTTCGCTGCGCTGATCGTGTTTTTGGGATTTTACGACGAGTATCGAAGGCACAAGCTCACGGAACGGAAGCTGTGGGAAAAGGCTTCTCGGCGCAGCAACTTTGGCTTTCCTTGTCTTTCTGCTGTTCTCAGTTTTGGCAGGCAGCCTTATTCGATATGGGGTTTGGTGAAAACGAGGCCCTGTGCCGAACTCACTTCAGTGGCCTCTCCAGTCGATAAGAGCAGCGAGACGTCGCAGGGCGTGCGGAAGCCAGACCTGCATTCCGGTAAACTCACTGAAACTCTTCTCTTCCTCGTGGCTCAATAGCCTGGCCACCCTACTGATCTGAAAATGCGCCAAAATCTGCCGTTCGATTTCGCGAGCTAGCGTCCACCCGATGTCTCCTAGTAAGGCGTTCAAGCGCGAGACTGCCTCCTTTTTTTCACGGGGCGGCGCAATCTCGAGCGCGATTCCGCATACAAGCGCTGCAAGCTTAGGATTGCGATCCCACATCAAATGGCGCAGGATCGGCCATGATTGGGCTTCGAGGCCAATTTCGATCAGCAGTCGAAGCGCGCTGACGCGCTTCCGTAAAGCGATGCCGCCTTCATCCGAGGGCGATTCGACGATGGTGGTGATCAACGATTGGCGTGCCGAAGAACCGAGCTTCAAAAGAGCTCCTTCCGCATACCGTCGGCAATCGTCGTCGGAAAGTGCGGCAACCAAGAAAGGAATCGTCTCTACTTTTTCAAACGAGCCAAGCGCGTCGATCACGCCAGGCAAATACTCTCGTTCCGCGACCGATAACAGAAATTCAAAGACCCGCTCCTCAGGGAATTTAGCTAAAGCGCGAGCCGCAGCATTGATCACTGCCTCGTCGCCTATTGCCTCCAAGGCGTCGGACCTTTTGGTGGGGGTTTTTAGAAAATCAATCAAACCGTCGCAGTCTTGGAGCGCCGCCAAGGCGCGCACCGCAAGACAGCGTGGGTGATACATGCCGGTCGGTTCGCGAGTGAAAAGAAGCCGGCGTAACGCCGGGATCGCCTGCTTGCCGAAGCTGACCACATCGATAATCGCTGACTCGCCGTCGTGAAGCGATTTCAGCCGGTTGACTGCCAATCGAACATCGTCAGGCGTTGACGCCCGCTGAAGACTGCCGTCAATTTCTTTGAAAAAGTACATCGTGACTCCCTGGGCTTAAGCCTCAGGAGTCATTGGCCCTCACGGGCGATTCAGGCGAACCCCACCGCCTTTCAATGTTGCGGCTTAGAATACGGACATTTAGGTGCCTGTCAACACAGGCTTGCAGGACAGGAATGCGATGCAATCAAATCTCGCCTCGATACGTTGGCGTCTGGCTTTCTGTGACCTTGCCTATTCCTACCCCAGCTGACGCCTCACCCTCGATCGCCTTCATGGAGAGAAGCACCACCATCAGCCTTGTCGGCTTGGGAGACTCCAAATCCAATGCTCAGAGCAATAAGAAATGCAAATTTTCAGAACGCCACTTTCGTAGTCATTCCGCTTGGGGTTGTTTCTGTTTCCGGCCGTCTGGCCGAAGTCGGAAGTGAGATTGATCGCTCCTACTTCAATCCGGCTGCGATCTCATGCTTACTGATCGCTAACGTAGCAGGAGCATGAATTTCTCGAAGGGTCTTATTCTCGCAGAAAACTTCCAGAAATGCTATCAGCGTATTGCTTGTTGGAAACGCTGCCGCTGTCGATCACGCCTATTCCGCAGGGACCTAACATGGCCAAAATCACGCTTATCCGCGCCCTCGAAATCCTTGACTCTCGCGGGAACCCCACGGTCAGAGTTCAGGTGGGGTTGGAAGACGGCACGCTTGTGAGCGCTTCTGTCCCGTCAGGCGCGTCAACGGGCGGAAATGAGGCTGTAGAGCTGCGAGATGGCGAAGCGCGCTTTGCCGGCAAGGGCGTCAGAAAGGCTGTCGTCCACGTGAACGATATCATCGCTCCCGCGCTCCAGGGCCAGGATCCAAGGCGCCAGGCGGAAATCGATTCAAAATTATTGGAGCTCGACGGCACGCCAAACAAGGCGAAGCTGGGCGCAAACGCCATCCTCGGCGTTTCAATGGCAGTGGCGCGAGCCGCAGCTCAATCCTCCCGGTTGCCGCTCTATGCATATCTTGGCGGCGCAGGCGCGACCCGGCTGCCCGTGCCCATGATGAACATCATCAATGGGGGGAAACATGCTCATAATTCCGTGGATTTCCAGGAATTCATGGTCATGCCGATCGGCGCCCCTTCTTTCTCCGAAGCTCTTCGTTACGGAGCCGAGACATTCCATGCGCTCGCCAAAATCCTCGGGGCAAAAGGGCACTCAATCTCCGTCGGCGATGAGGGTGGTTTTGCGCCGAACCTCGAAAGCAATGAGCAAGCTTGTGAAGTGATCGTCGAAGCAATCCGCGCAGCGGGCTATGAGCCGGGGCGAGACATCTCTATCGCCCTCGACCCTGCCGCGAGTTCCTTCTGGGTCGGCGACGCCTATGACTTGGCGAAATCGGGCCAGGGACGAAAAACGGCGGACGAAATGATAAGTCTCTATCAGAGCTGGATCGATTCCTATCCAATCGTCTCCATCGAGGACGGGCTCGATGAAAATGACTGGGCGGGGTTTGCCCGACAGACAGCCTCCCAAGGGAAACGCATCCAGATCGTCGGCGACGACATCTTCGTCACCAATCCCATTTTCATTCGGCGCGGCATCGCTGAGCACACCGCCAACGCCGTGCTGATAAAACTCAATCAAATTGGCACCGTAACTGAGACCATGCAGGCGATCCAGCTATGTCGTGAAACCGGCTGGCGCTACGTGATCTCCCACCGATCCGGGGAGACCGAAGATGCGTTTCTTGCAGATTTCGCCGTCGCCATGGGCGGAGGGCAAATCAAAACTGGGTCCGCCTGCCGTAGCGAGCGCATCGCGAAATACAACCGACTCTTGGAAATCGAGGCTGAACTCGGCGACGCCTCGGTGTTTAAATCACCATTCGCCTAGCTCCCTCGAGCTCGTCGGGGGTCCGCCAACCAAATGCGGCCGGCTTTCGGGGAAAAACCTCCGACTTGTCGAACGTCGGCTCCCCTTTTCTGGAGGCCTGCTGTGCTGACATGTCTACGTGGAGGCCACGTCATCGATCCCGTTAATGGAATCGATCACGTAGGCGATATTTGGTTCGAAGACGGCAAGATCATCGAGCAGCCGCAGGGCCGGAAGGCCGACGAACTGCTCGATGTTTCAGGCCACGTCGTCATGGCTGGCGCCATTGACATCCATTCGCATATCGCCGGCGGCGGCGTGAACACCGCGCGGCTTCTGCTGCCGGAGTCGCACCGCGCACATACGCCGCGTCCCAAGGCGACCCCTCTGTCCAATGCGGGCTGGACAACCTTCGAGACAGGCCGCCTTTATGCTCAGATGGGCTATACAACGGTTATCGAGCCCGCGATTTTGCCGCACCACGCTTTGCACGCACATCTAGAACTTGCCGATATCCCGGTCATCGACAAGGGCTTCCTGACCGTGCTGGGAAATGACGACTTTCTTCTCGGAGCCATACGAAATCGAGAAAGCGAAAGCACACTCGCCGATTACATAGGCGCGACACTCGCGTCGACCCGCGCCATCGGGATTAAATGCGCTAACCCGGGCGGCGTTTGCGCCTGCAAACAAAATCTCCGCTCGTTCTCGCTGGACGACGAGGTCCCCGAATACGGCGTTTCTGCGCGTGACATTTTCACGCGGCTGCAACGCGCCATTGGCGTGACAGGAATACCGCATCCCTTACATTTACATATGAGCAATCTCGGCCTGGCTGGAAATATTGCTACAGCGCTCGGCACTATCGAAGCTGCGCAAGGCGTCCCTTTGCATCTCGCACACGCTCAATTCTACGCTTATGGCAAAGAGGGAAAGAACGGCTTCTCATCCGCTGCGGCGCAGTTTGCCGCAAAAATCAACCAGAACAAGAACGTCACCGTCGATGTCGGTCAGGTGATGTTCGCCGACACTGTGACGATTTCAACCGACGTGATGAAGCAGTTGAATAGTTTGCCGAACGGCCGACCCAAGAAGGGTGTGATTTTCGACGGCGACAGCAACGGCCTCGGCGTTGTTCCCTATTCCTATCGTATCTCCGATTTTTACAACGCCGTGCAGTGGGCGGCGGGATTGGAGCTGTTTTTGCTCGTGACCGATCCCATGCAGGTATTTTTCACCACCGATCATCCCAACGGCGCCCCTTTCACGGCCTACCCCGAGGTTTTCGCCCTGCTGATGAGCGCAGATCGGCGCGCGCAGTGGATGTCGCGACTACCGGCAGAAGTCTTAGAAATGACGTCCCTGCCTTCAATCAAACGCGAATACACCTTGCAAGAAATCGCGATGATGACGCGCGCCGCCCCGAGAAAGCTTTATGGGTTTAAGGATCGAGGAGAACTCGGAGCCGGCTCTGTCGCGGATATTGCTGTGTATAGGCCTCAGAAGGATAACGCAGCAATGTTCCGGAATGCTGCTTATCTTTTCAAAGACGGCCAGCTTGTCGTTCGAGAAGGCGAGGTGTTGCATTATCGTCGGGGCAAGACCCTGTTCGTTCGGCCAGATTATGATCCCGACATGAACAAACGTCTAGACGCATATTATGACGACCTCTACGGTCTTCCCCGCTCGATGTTCTGTGTCGCTGACGACGCGCTTCCAGACCGCAAATTTTTCAGGGAAGTTTAGTGCAACCGACCAGCTGAACAAATCGGATTCAGGTGGCTCGACAAGCTGGAGGGGGCAGGATTCTGCTGCTCAATAGCATCAGCGTCTGCCCTTGTCATTTTTTGGTTCCCCGTCTTTGGGGCCCGGGCTGCGTCAGGATTCGAATCTCTGCGCGCGCAATTTGCTATCTTCATTTTTATCTCTCTCCTTGAGTGGGAGCCGCCCATATTCTCCGCCACACGCGGGCAGGGGTGAGAATGATAATCCGCCGAACATTGTGCCGGCGTGGACTGCTTTGCGACGTGACCCTCGACAAATATGTGAGAGGCAAAAGGAGGCAGACATGCAGGCGGCTACTGTGCAACTGAGTAACCGCAAAGCCGTGCGGAAGCACCACTCGCCTCAAGCCAACCGCAAGGACTTTGGACTTGAAAGCGATTGAGAAGCATTTGCTAACTCAAACACTGGTTTGACGTGGGGCGCGAGGCTCTGTCGCGAATTTTTATCGGGGACGGTTGGGGCTATAATCGCCGGGCGTGGGGCAGGCGGAATAGTGCGATGATCGATTTCAAGGGCAGCCATTTTGAACGCGACGTGATCCTATGGGGCGTCCGCTGGTATGTGGCGTATCCGATGAGCTATCGTCAACTCGAGGAAATGATGGAAGAGCGAGGCGTCGACGTCGACCATTCCACGCTCAACCGCTGGGTCGTCAAATATGCGCCTTTGCTGGAGAAACAGTTCCGTGCTCGCAAGCTCGCGATCGGATCCAGCTGGCGTCTCGATGAGACCTACGTAAAAGTCAAAGGCTGCTGGAAATATCTGTATCGGGCGGTCGACAAGGCAGGCGCGACGGTGGATTTCTTGCTGACCGCAAAGCGGGATTGCAAAGCCGCGCTGCGCTTCTTGCGTAAGGCGATCGGGCAGCATGGCGCGCCGGAGAAGATCACGATCGACAAGAGCGGCGCCAACACGGCGGCGATCGAGCGCTACAATGCGGAGCATGAAGCGGATATCGAAATCCGGCGGAGGAAATATCTGACGGATGTGTTTGACAAGACCCTTTCTGCTCCTCTTGAAAAACTTTTCTGCGCCACTTTTTCTCGGACCAGCATCATTCGAATAGGTCTGCGACAAAGTTCAAGGCGGCCGCGCGGAATTCATGGTTCCCTTTCACGAAGGGCGTAAAACACAGCCGTTCGCGTCCATTTGGATAGACGACGATTGGAATTATGCTATTCTACCACCGCTCGGGTGACCACGTGGCGAAGAGCAGGATCGAGGTCGCAATCCTGTCGCGCAGCTTATGATCGTCGCACCTCATTTGTGGCGCCCGAGCGCCCCTTCGGCGAATGTGTTTTCCATGTTGCGACGAAGCAGCGGTATGCTTCCTCGGCGTTGCCTATCATCTCGCGCTCGCTGTCGCGCACCGACTTTCTACTGTAGTCGGCTGCGGGGCCCCTTTGTTTGCCGCCGCGACGAGACGGATAGCCCGCTGCAAGCTCAAGCTTCCGAAGTTTCCACTGCAAGAGCGCCGGCCGATTCCAGGTGAAGTCTTCATTCTTGCTCAGCATATGCCAGACAATGACGGCCAGTTTGCGTGCGGTCGCCACTGCAGCGACCTGTTTGCCTCGCTTGTCTTTGATGCGGATGAAGAACGCGCGTAAGGGACCGGGTACGCCTGAGGCGATCCATGCTGCTTCGACCAGCATGGATCGCGCGTGAGCTCGCCCCTGTTTGGTGATGCTGCCATGATAGGCCGGCCTGTCGCCGGACTGCCGCACTCGTGGAGTGAGCCCGAAATAGCTCACAAGTTTTTGTGGCGACGAAAACCGCTGGATGTCGCCGATGGCCGCCAAAACGCTCATGGCTATGATGGCGTTTACGCCAGCAATCGTCATCAGGCGCTTGACCAACGGTTCGTCGAGCGCCTTCTGAGCGAGGCTCTTGTCTACTTCCGCAAGCTCTGCGCCGAGACGATCGAGTTCTCCCGCATGGCGAAGGATGACGCGGCGTTGGTCCTCGGAGAGCGGCTGCGCCTCTAGCCAAGCTCTCCCGCGCTTTGAGAATAAAACACCCTTGTAACAGGGAATGAGATTGGCGTGTAAAACCGAGTGGATCCGGTTCTTGAGCCGGGTCATTTGCGAAACGAGCTGGGTTCGTTCAGCGGTCACACGTCGACGCGTCTCGGTCTCGTCATCCGGCATCCACACTTCGGGGAGAAATCCGCTCGCGTGGAGTTTCGCTAGAGTCGCTGCGTCGATCTTATCGGTTTTCACCTTCGCCCAGGCGATCGCACGAACCAGGATCGGATTGGAGATGACGACCCGGCTCACAAAAGGCGATAGCAACCGAACAATCGCGTTCGTGTTGCCGGTCGCCTCAATGACAATTTCGTCATCGGGTTTAAGCTTCTTGGCGAATTGCAGCAGACGATTGCGGTCGAGATCGATTTTCCCGGCGTCTCGCAGCTTGCCACTTTCGAGGATAGCCACTTGAGCAAACGATCGATGCACATCGAGACCAATGATTCTCATTGTTCGCTCCTTGCATGTTCAACAACCATGGGAGCCAGCGGGCTTACACGACAACTACGGATCCGCGCTCACAGCGCAACCGGGCAAGTCGAAGGGGGCGGCCAGATAACAACTCGAGCTCTCAGCTCATCAGATATTTCGGCCTGCCCGCCATACGCGCTCCCGACACCCCATTCCCGGTGGCCCAATGCTACTCGATCAAAGGGCCATACGAAATGCGGATTGGCGTGTCGCGCCTATACATGCCAGATAACAACATCGTCGAACAGGACCACCGAGCGATCAAGCGGGTGGTGCGGCCGGCGCTGGGGTTCAAATCCTTTCGCTTGGCCGCGGCGACGCTCATCGGCGTCGAGCTCATGCACATGATCCGAAAAGGGCAGTTGCAAACGACGGTTAAATTGCGCCCAGCGAAGCAGTTCTACGCTCTCGCGGCGTAAGTCTCGAGACGCCTGTCGGGAGCCATTTTGGCGTGACATTACGCGTTTAGGAAAATCAAGTACTTAGTCATAGCCATCATGCTTAGGAATATCCATTTAATTGGGTCTGCCTCACTTTTCGTGCTTTTTACCAGTTGGTGACTTTGTGGCCGGTATTGAGCCGCATGCAAGCAAAATCAGCGTGGACGCTCGGGCCAGGCGTCAGAATTATGGCCGTGGAACGCGATGGCGATCGCTGGGTAATTTCGGCTGCCGCGCGGGAGATCGGCTTATGTCCCGGATGCGGGGCGCGATCACGACGGCGGCACAGTCGATATCTGAGGATTCCGACGAAGGCGCCCGTCTGTAACGGGATAATGCCGCCCGGGGATTCCGGGATAATGGCGCCCCCCTGTAACGGAATGATCCCGCCCGGGCGCCGCGTTCGTTGACCTACGAGGTTTGTCTCACCTGTTCTGGTTTTGGGTCAAGCCGATTTGGCCTGTTTGCCGCGCGCGCGGCGTAGGCTTTCGCCTGCGAGTTCGATGCGATGCGCGTTGTGAACGAGGCGATCCAGAACGGCGTCGGCGTAAGTTGGGTCGCCAATGACGTCGTGCCAGGCTGTCACGGGAAGCTGGGAGGTGACGATCGTCGATCGGCGCCCATAGCGTTCTTCGAGGATTTCCAGGAGATCGTGGCGGGCGCCGGCGTCGAGCGGTTCGAGGCCGAAGTCGTCGAGGATTAAGAGATCGGCGCGACCAAGGGATTTGAGCAAGCGCGGATGGCGCCCATCGCCGCGCGCGAGGGCCAGTTCCTCACAGAGCTTCGGCCAGCGATGATAAACGACGGAGCGATTGTCGCGGCAGGCCTTCTGGCCAATGGCGCAGGCGAGCCAACTTTTCCCGGTCCCGCTCGGGCCGACCAGGGCCAAATTATCGTGGGCGTCGATCCACTGACCGTCGGCGAGCTTTTGGAACAGAGCTCGGTCGAGCCCGCGCGCGGTGCGATAGTCGACGTCTTCGACGCTGGCCTGTTGACGGAGCCTGGCGGCGCGCAGCCGCGCCGTCAGCCGTTTGTCGCGCCGAAGCGAGGCTTCCCGATCGAGCAGCAGGGCGAGCCAGTCGTTGCGGTCGAGCCCATTCGCCTCAGGCGCCTCGGCGAGTTCGGCGAAGGCTTTGGCCATTCCGTAAAGGCCAAGGGCGTGGAGCTGGTCGAGCGTCGGATGTTTGAGCAAGTCGGCGTCTCCTAATGGTAATAGCGCGGGCCACGGATGTTTTGATGGAGGATCGGAGCCGCGTCCGCGGCGCGCTTTGGCGCTGGCTTCCGATCGAGCTTGTTGTCGAGGATGGATTTGATCGAGCCGTAAGTCTTGGCGCCGATCTCGATGGCGCGTTCGGCTGCGGCCTCGACGCGCTCGATCCCATACGAGCCGGCAAGACGGACGACGCCCAGACAGGCGCGATAGCCCTGCTCCGGATGGGGCCTCGCCTCCAAGATCTGCTCGCAGAGCGCGGCTGTCGCCGGGCCGATCTTTCGGGCGTCCTCGCGAATGCGTTCGATCGTCCAGCCCGCATAGCGTCGATGGCTGGAGGGCATGTGCTCGGGAATGGTCGTGTGCTTGCGGTTGCCGCTCATCCGCAAATGGACGGCGATGCGCTCGCCTTTGCAGAAAATCTCGACGCCGCGGACGGTCAGCCGCGCTTCCACCTCCGCCCGGGCGAAGCGATAGGGCACGGAGTAATAGTGCGCGTCGATCTCGACGTGATAATCGACGCCGACGCGGCGCAGACGCCATTCGCTATATTCATAGGGCTCGATTGGCAGAGGCTTCAGCGCCGGGCGGTCGATCTCTCCGAACAATTGGCGGCGGGTGACGCCGAGCCGGCGGATGGGCCGCTCCTCGTTGAGATTTTTGAGCATCTCAGCGATCGCCGCGTTGACCTCCGCCAGGCTGTAAAAGGTCCGACGGCGCAGTCTGCCGAGTAGCCAGCGTTCGACGATCAGCACCGCGGACTCGACCTTCGCCTTGTCGCGCGGCTTTCTGGGTCGCGCCGGCAAAAGCGCCGTCTCGTAATGCGCCGCCATGTCGGCGTAGGTGCGATTGACCTGCGGGTCGTAGAAGCAGGCTTTGACGATGGCGGTCTTGGCGTTGTCCGGCACGATGAGCTGCGGGACGCCGCCGATCGCCTCGAGCGCGCCGACGTGGGCGTCGATCCAGTCCGGAAGCGTTTGCGTCCAGCTCGCCTTGGCGAAGGTGAAGCTCGACGCCCCCAGCACCGCGACGAAAATCTGCGCCATGCGGATCTCGCCGGTAAGCCTGTCGACAACGACCGGGACGCCGTCGCCAGCGTAATCGACGAACAGCCGCTCGCCAGCGACGTGCGTCTGCCGCATGGTCACCGACAGGGTCTTTTCGAAGGCGCGATACAGCTCGCAGAACCGCGAGTAGCTGTAGCCGCCCGGATTTGCGGCGATGTATTCGTCCCACAAAATCATCAAGGTGACGTGCTTGCGCTTCAACTCGCGATGCACGCCAGCCCAGTCCGGCTCCTCAATGCGCCGATGACCGCGCTTGCTGCGCCGGTTGGCGTAGAGCGCCGCCTCGAGCGCATCGTCGGTCATTCCCTCGGGCAACGGCCAGGAGAGCCCGGCGCTCTCCGCGCGCTTGAGCGCCTCCCGCACCGTCGAGCGCGGCATGCCAAGACGCCGGGAAATCTCGTGCGCCGAAATCGACGAGGACTTCAGTCGAATAATCTCACGCGCCTGGCGCATCGTAATCCGCTCCGCTGGCATGATCACCCCTTTGGATTGCCAAAGAAGCGACCTGATCAGGCCAACAGCGGAGCCCGCCACTGCACGAAATTACCCGGGCGGGATCATTCCGTTACAGGGGGGCGGGATCATCTCGGAATCGGGGAGCGCCATCATTCCGTAATCGGGGGCGCCTTCATCTCGTTTTAGGGGGCGCCATCAATCGGAATCACCACGATATCCACGCAGTTTACAGGACCTGCCGGTGCAAGGCGCGATCGTCGCATTGAGAGTCTTGATGACGCGTTGGCGTTGTCTGGAAGGGTCGTGCGCGCGAAAGACATTTTCTGATCAGCTTCCCGGGCTCGCCGTCCGACATGCGCGTCGGACATTACGCGTTGGCCGCCTTCTTCAACTATTTGCCCATGGCGCCGGAGGTAAGCCGAGCGAGCGGCTGATAAACCGTCTCGGCATGCCGGCGAGCGACGACACCCTTCTGCGGCAGTTGAAGCGCGGCGCGACCCGCAAGACCAACGATGTTCGTGTGTTGGGCATCGACGATTGGAGCTGGCGGAAGGGAGAGAGCTACGGAACCGTGATGGTAGATCTGGAGCGACGTGAGGTTGTCGACGTCCTGCCCGGACGCTCGGCGGAAGAAACGGCGGACTGGCTGCGCCGGCATCCGAATGTAGAGGTCGTCAGCCGGGATCGCTGCGGACTTTATGCGCAGGGAACACGCCAAGGCGCGCCAGAAGCGCGCCAGGTCGCTGATCGGTTTCATCTACTGCAGAATTTGCGCGAGCGGATTGAGCACCAATTGAGCCGCTCTGACAAGGGCTTGGCGTGTCCCTCCTTGCCCAGAGCTGAGGGCGAAGACGCTGGCTTGATTTCCTGCACCACGCCGGGGCGTCAAGTGATCGCGGAGGACCGCCATCTCAGGCGGCGTGCGCATGAACGTTCGCGACAGGCGATGTTTGAAAAGGCGCAGATTCTGAAGGCTGAGGGAAGGAACATTCGTGGTATCGCCCTGGAGATAGGCGTAAATTGGCGCACCGTCAGGAAGTGGGTGCACGCGAGCAAAATGCCTGAACGCCGCGAGCGCGCGCCAACGCCAACATCGCCGCGATATTTTCGGGATTATCTCGCGGACCGTTGGGCGAAAGGAGTCAGGGGCGGCAGGCAACTCTTCGAGGAAATTCAGCAGCGAGGCTATCAGGGCAGCCGCTCCAATATGGAGCGCCTGTTAGGAAAATGGAGAGGCGCGAAGCACGCGGCGCTCGCGCCAATCGCGAATCCCGCGCCGACAGTTTCACCTGTGATTACGACAGCGCTTCCACTCCGCGCGATTGATCCCGCGACGGGTTGGGCGATTTCGCCGATCGTTGGCGCGGCGCTTTGCATAAAGCCGCGCGGAATGCTGACGGCGCGACAAGCTGTTAAGGTCGCCGCCCTGAAGAACGCCTCACCAGATTTTGTCGCCATGCGCGCGCTGGCGATGCGATTTCGGGGCGTTCTTCGTAGCAAAGATGTAAAGCGACTCGACAATTGGCTCGACGACGCTCAGCGATCAGGAATTTACGCAATGCAACGCTTTGCGCGTACATTACGGAGCGACATCCAAGCGGTCCGCAATGCGGTGGCGGAGCCTTGGAGCAATGGTCAAACCGAGGGACAAATCAATAGATTGAAAACGCTCAAGCGCGCCATGTATGGTCGCGCAAGCGCCGAACTGCTGCGAGCGCGTATGATACCGCTGTAGCGTTTGGCGAGCACGAAAAGTGAGGCAGACCCATGAAACGTGAGAATATTAAAGCCCTATATTCTCGCGTATCGTGGCTTTTCCGATTCCAGAATCGTATATTCTCAAGCCAAGATGGCTCCCGACACCGCAACGGCAGTCTTACGGGGCAGCTCGTTCTGTTCGGCGATAAATTTTACCGAAACGGACTTGCTCAACGTTTCTCTGAATGGACGAATGGCGCCCGGCGCTGCCGGAACGCGAGCGGCCTTCTTGGGGGCAGCCTTCTTTGCCGAAGCCGCTTTCTCCGCCGGAGCTGCGATGCACTCTATCGGAAACTCGCCAGGCTAGTGCGTTCATGATGCGCTGCCCCGGCCGTCACGCCCGGGGCGGTTTGAGCTCCGGATGATCAATGAAGAAATCGAGACATTCTGGATTGGAGAGCGCCGTCCGATTTTTAACCGGGCGCCCGTGGATGAGATCGCGTACCGCGAGCTCCACGAGTTTTCCCGATCGCGTGCGCGGCAGCTCGGGCGCTTCGATGATGATGGAAGGGACGTGGCGCGGCGACGCCTTGTCGAAAAGCGCCTTGCGAATCTGACCGGCGAGCGCTGAGTCGAGATGACGGCCGGGGCTGGTTTTCACGAACAGAACGATCCGCGTGCCGCCCTCCCATTGCTGATCGACGGCGAGCGCCTCCTGCACGGAGTCCAGCGCTTCGACGATATTGTAAATGTCCGCCGTGCCGATGCGCACGCCCTGCGGATTGAGCGTGGCGTCGGAACGGCCGTGGATGTGAAAGCCCCCGTGAAGGGTTTCCGTTGCGAAATCGCCATGCAGCCAGATGTTCGGATAACGTGCGAAATAGGCGTTGAGATATTTGCCCCCATCCGGATCGTTGAGGAAGCGCAGCGGCATCGACGGGAAGGAGCGCGTGCAGACGAGTTCGCCCTCCTCGCCGATCACGCGCTGGCCGTCCTCGTTCCATATTTCGACGGCCATGCCGAGACCCGCCGACTGAATCTCGCCACGATAGACGGGGCTCCATGGATTCCCGCCGACGAAACAAGAAATGATGTCGGTGCCGCCGCTGATCGAGGCGAGTTGAACGTCGGCCTTCACGTCGCGATAAACGTAATCGAAACTGTCCGGCGGCAGCGGCGAGCCGGTTGACGCGATAACGCGCATCGCGCCCAGATCGTGGCTCTCGCGCGGCTTCAAGCCGTTCCTTTCGATCGCCTTGAGATAGCCCGCCGACGCGCCGAAAAACGTCGCGCGTTCCTGCTGCGCGTAATCAAGCAGGATCGCGCCCCTCTCGCCGGCATTGAAGAAACCATCGTACAGCAGCAGCGTCACCTTGCTGGCGAGCGCGCTCGCCAGCCAGTTCCACATCATCCAGCCGGTCGTTGTCGCATAGAAAAAGCGGTCGCCGACCCGGACGTCGCATTGAAGCTGATGCTCCTTGAGATGCTGGAGCAGGGTTCCGCCAGCGCCATGCAGGATGCACTTCGGCGCGCCGGTCGTCCCCGAGGAGAACATGACATAGAGCGGATGATTGAACGGCAGCGGCTCGAACGTAAGTTCGGCGCCCGCCTGTGTGGCGAGCGCGTCGGGCCATGACAGCGCCTCGTCAAGCCCATCGAGGTCGGGCGCCTCGGAGAGGTAGGGGATCACGAGCGTCGTCTTGACGCTCGACAACCTCGCTTTAATCTCGCGAATCGCAGCCGAACGGTCGATTTCTTTGCCCTTGTAGATGTAGCCGTCGGTGGCGATCAGCAGCAGGGGATCGATCTGCTCGAAACGATCGACGACGCTCTCGACCCCGAATTCCGGCGCGCAGGACGACCAGACGGCGCCCAGGCTCGCGGCGGCGAGCATGCCGATGATCGCTTCCGGCCCGTTGTGAACATAGGCGCCGATATGGTCGCCCCTCGCGACGCCGCAAGTGCGAAAAAAGGCGGCGAGCGCCGCGACCGACTTTATCAGTTCGCCAAAGCGCAGCGACTTTCGCATCCGGTCCTCGCCCCAGAAGATCAGCGAGACCTCGTCCTCAGGGCGCGGTCGCAGCAGGTTTTCCGCGAAATTGATCCGCGCCTGCGGGAACCATTGCGCACCTGGCATTTTGTCCCCGTCGACGAGGATCGTGTTTCCCTTCTCACCAACCACGCCGCAGAAGTCCCAGACCTGGCTCCAGAACGCCTCGCTGTTTTCAATGCTCCAGCGGTGCAGAGCCTCGTAGTCGAATTTCGCGGTAAAACGCGACGTCGCCGGCGCGGCGCGGCAAAAGCGTGTCAGATTGGAGTTCTGCTGGCGGTTCTTATCCGGCTGCCAAAGCTGCATGCGAGGCTCTCTCGATCGGCGATGCAAAGAGAATCTTATTGCAGTTGCGCCCGGCCAGTAGCCTTAAAATTTGGATGGGCGGATCAAAAATCAGGCTCGCGCCTATAGTCCGCCTGTCGCTGGATCACGCCTCGGCTTCCGTTTCGTCGAGCGCTGTATCGTCCGCCTCCACGCCCCCCTCCTCCATGAGCCCGAGCGCCTCGTCGAGCGCGCCTTCGACCTCGACGTCAATGTCTCGCCCCAAGACGCCCGCGGCGTCGAGCGCGTCGAGCGCGTCGAGATCCGGGAGATCCCGCAGGCTGCCGAGCGCGAAGGCTTCTAGGAAACGCGGCGTCGTCACCCAGGCGATCGGCGCGCCGGGCTCCGGGGCGCGCGGACCGGGCGAGATGACGCCACAGCTCTTCAACCGGCCGAGGACGTCGCGGCTGATGTCGCGGCCGGCGAGGCGCGAGAGTTCGGCGCGGGTGACCGGCTGCTGATAGGCGATGGCCGAGAGCGCCAGCATTTCGAGCCTGGTGAAAGCGGGCGGGCCGGCGTCTTTCGTCTCGTTGAGCGACCGCAGCGCCTCGGCGTGGCGCGGGCGCGTGCGGAACTGAAAGCCTCCGGCGACGAAGACAATCTCGTAAGGGCGCGCCTTGAGCTCGGTGGCGATGTCGGCGAGAAGCTCGTCGAGCCGGCAGGCGTCGCCGACGAGGTGGGCGAGCGTCTCGCGGGGGACGGGTTGAGGCGAGGCGAAGATCGCCGCCTCGACGCGCCCCATCCACTCCCGCCAGCGCATCCCCTCGGGCAGGTCGGAAAGGGCGCGATCGAAGCGGGATACGCGGCGGCTCATAGCCCGTAGATCCTGAAGGTCTCGCGCCCGGTGAGCTCACGCACCGCGCCGAGCGCGACGAGGCGATCGAAGAGACGCCGCGCGGCGCGATCCGACATGCCGACGCGGGCCGCGGCGGCGGCGGGCGTGACGCCGTCGTCGGCAAGCACCATGTCGACGACCCGACCCGCGCCGCGCGCCCGCAAGGATGGTGCGACCGTCGTGAGCTTTTCGGTGCGCCGCGCCAGATCGGCGGCGAGGGCATGCGCCTCCGCCACGGCGAGGCCATAGGCGACAGCGACCGCGTCGAGCCAATCCTCGTCCGACGGCCGCGGTCGTTTGCCATTTAGTCCACGGCGCAGCGATGGATGCAGAATCGCGACGGCGAGTAAGGGAACCGGCCGCGACCAGTCGAGACGGTTCGCGAGGGCGAGATCGGCGATCCACAGCGCGAAGATTTCAGCGTCGAGCGCTGACCCTGCGGCGCAAAGTTTCATGGCGACCGCGCTGGCGCGGGCCGCCACGGCGAGCGGATCCGGCGCATCGGCCACGCAACTTTGCAAGGCTTTGGCGCCCGAGCCGACATCGAGCGACGCGGACAGGCCGAGAAGCGACAGGGCGGCCGCGAGCGTCGCCGCCTCAAAGCGCGCGGGGCGCCCCGCAAGGAGCCGGAACAGCCGGTGGATGCGCCCCGCCGGGCTGGTCTCACTGCCCCCGGCGAGATGTTCGGCGTCGCGCAAGGCCCCCGCGTCCTCGCGCAGCCGGCAGAGCGTCGCGCAAGATTCGGCGGCGCGGAGCGCGAGGCGCTGGCGCAGGCAGCCGGCATAGACCGGCTCGGCGGGGTCTTGTGCGGCGCTCGAAACATCGGCGCCGCACGCGCCGCCGCGCAGGATTTGGTCAAAGAAGGCGAGCCCCGCGCCGGCGACAAAGGCCGCCGCGTCCCGCTCCGTTTTCTGAGGGCGCGCCCAGCGCGGAAGCGGTTGAATTTGCCGATGCTTCACGGCCGCTGGGGCGGCGGCGCGGCGCGCCCGCTTGGGGCCGGATGGCGTGGCTGAGATCACGTCGGGCGTCGGGTCCGAATCGACAAGCGTCATGGGTAAAATCCTAAACGACGGCGGCGCTTTGTCACGGATTTTTCGCGCATGTCCGCCGCGCTTGTCTTGTCGTATTTACGTCCGATAACCTTACCTTATCGGACGCGATTCGGGAGGCGCTGCAACGCCAGATTTTTGTTCGCGCTTCATGAGTGGACAGCCCGAAAAAATCGAATTCAGGCGTCAGATTTTCGCGCTTCAACAGCGGACCGGCTTCGTGTGTCGGAATGCCGGAATTTGTGGGATTCGGCGCGCGACGCGGCGGGAGCGCGCAAAATTTCGGGATTCCGATTCACAATTCATGGGACGAGAAGCCCCGAAATTTGTGGGATTCGAGCATAATTTGTGGGACTGGGCCGCAGCCGTTCCCTGGTTTTCAGGTGCAAAGGCGAATTTGGCGGGCGGCTCCTGATTCAGCGATCCCCTGGCGCCCTGACTGCAATCTGGTTCCACAAATTACGACTCAAATTCGCCGCCAGTCCCAGAAATTACGAATCAATCCCGAAATTGTGCAACAGGAAAGTCGTCTGTTTTCAATGAGCCCCAGTCCCAGAAATTGTGACCGTCCGACACAGGCGTCGGATTTTCGCGCCGCCTTCCGGCTTAATTGGCGGACTGCCCCGCGCCGGGGCGCGCCCGAGAACCCCCGGCGATCGATCGTCACGCCGCCGGACGCAGCCCCATCCGCGCCCGGGGCTGTGCAGGCGGCCGGGATCGCGTCCAGGCTTTCAGCTGATCGAGCGCGAACCTCGGGGGGCCAAAGACCTCGCGCGCGCCGGCGCGATCCAGCAGCTGCGCCACGCCGATCCAGGTCGCCATGCGCCAGTCGAGGCTTGCGGTCGAAAGCGGCGCGGCGCGATCCCGGGCCATGCCGCGCGTGGATCGTGGATGGCCGACCATCCCAAAAAGGAGCGGTCGCCGCGCCATGCCGGGACGCGGCAGCGACCACAAGAGACGCGCCGTCGCCATGGCGTCGTCATCCGGCGGCGTCGCGCCAAGCGCGGCGAGGACCGCCTTTTCCCTGGGCGACGGCTCCCCGCCCTCTAGGGATGCGTGGTGGACGACCGCCCCGCAGCGCCGGCAGGCGAGGCGCGCCGCGCCGTCCAGCAGCACGAAACCAAAGCCGCGCGCGCCACACCACGCGCAGTCCTCGACGAGAAAGAGCTCGTGTCGAGCGCACAGCAGCGCTTCCACCCGAAGCCAAGGGCGTCGCAGATAGTGGTCGCGGCCCGCCTTCGCATCCTCGTCGAGACAGGCTGGACACGCTGGAAATCCGACGAAGGCGCCCCCTGCCTCATGGGCCCACACATAGCGATCCTGCTCGCGTCGGCGCTTCAGCGCCAAGCTTTCGATCCGCGCCGGGTCCAGCCGGCAAGCCTGCGCCCACGCGGCGGCGACCCCGAGGTCGGGCGCGTAGTCGGCGGCGGCGAAGCCCCTCGGCGCGGCGAGCGCTGCAGGAAGGCCGAGCGAAAGGCCGAGGGCCTCCCGGTCCACGCCATAGCGGCAAGCGACCCGCCCCTGCCACGACGACAACAGTTCATCGTCATGGGGGCGCGGCGCAATCGGCAAGCGACGGCTCACCGGGCCGCCGCGCGTGCGAGCCGCGCATCCATGTTCCGACTCATCGCCGCCAACGGCGGCGCGAGGTCGGGGGCGAGGAAACTTTGCGCCGTGATCCGCTCCTCCCCCGACCGGATCGCCGCAATCGCCGCGCTTTCGACGAGCCGAAAGATGCGGACCGTCACGCCGTCGGTCAGTTCGAGGACGCGCCGCCTCATCTCGGCCGTTTGCAGCGCCGACGGCCGGCGCAGCGGAAGCACGCCCGCCAAGCTGATCAAAAGCTCCGCCAAGCGGCGATCGTTCTTCCAGCGGTCGAGATGGAAGGCCTCGAAGCGCTCGGCGAGCTGCGGGTCAGTCAAAAGCGCCTGGCAGGCGAGATCCGTCCCGGCGCAGACCAGCGGCGCCCTCAGATCGTTTGCCAGGAACCGAAGGGCGTTGAGAAAAATCCTCTGCTGCCGAAACGTGCCTGCGAGCAAGGCGTGCACCTCGTCGATGACGAGCATCCGAACGCCGAGGCTTTTCATGAGCGCGCGACAGGTTTCCTTGAGCCGGTGCGTTCGCGCTTCGATCGGCGCCGGCGCCTGCAGCGCGGTCAACAGCTCGCTGTAAAAGTCGCTCTCGAGCGGTTCCGCCGGCATCTGCATCGCCGCGATCGGCGCGGAAGTCACCCCGGTCCTGCCGTCGAAGCGCGGCGGGTGGTCCCTGAGAAACTTGCGCAGGATCTTGGTCTTGCCCATGCCAGTGTCGCCGTAAATCAGCAGGCAGGGCATGCGGTCGCGCGGCGGATAGGTCAAAAGATCCTCGAGCCGTGACAGCGCCTCTTCGGCTCGCGCCGTCGCAATCCATCGATCGGACCGGATCCACGCGATGCGCGCGGCGTCGCACTCGGCCGCGTGCGCCCGGTAGGCCGGCAAGATATGGCCGTAATCCGCGGCCCCGGCATCGCTCGTGATCTTGGTCACGACCATTCCTCCACCTTCAAGGGACGCAAATCGGCGTAGTCTTCACCGTCCTTGAGCGCCGCCATCGCCGTCGCCGATCCCAGCGCCTCCGTCGACGCCGCCAGGGCGCGCTCGCGCCGCTCGGTTTGACGGCGCGCCGAGCGGGTGGCCGTGGCGGCCGCCGCCTCCAGAGCGCGCTGCTGCTCGACGGTTTCGAAAATCAGACGCTCGTCGACGAGCGATCGCCCACGCGCCCTCAGCACGGCTTGCGCTTGTCGGTGCTCCGCCAGCGTGATGCGCGGGCGGCTAAGATCAGCGATACGCACCGGCCAGTGGCCGCCGTCGGGATCCTCGACGAAAACTTTCGAGAGATCGCGCGGATCATATTTGATCCTGAGCCGGCGCCGCAGCCGCCCTGCCCAGGGACTCAGAACGTCGTCCCAATAACGCAGGTCGAACAAGCGCACGCCGTCACGCCGAATCTTGCGCTCCTTGAACGGCAAGAAATCGAGAAGAAACTCCGCCGGATCTTTGGGATGCGACGGCGGCGCCGGCCGGGCGGCCAAAGCCTCGCGCCACGCCGCGACCGGCGGCTGCTTCAATGCAGCGTGCGACTCGCTGTGATACCGGACCACTTCCAGCGCCAGCCATCGCTCCAGCTCGTCGAGAGTCATCACGGCCTGCTTGGCGGAGTCGTAGTCGCCGAGATCGGCCACATTCGAAAATGTCGTGCCCGGCAGCAGATGCGCCGCACCCATCATCGTACCGATCAGCCGCTCGATATGGCCGCCGTAGTGCGGCCGCGCCACCGGACGATAAATCAATCGAACGCCATGCTCCTCGCAACCGCGCGCGAGCGCGCGCGCCTTGAACTCCTTGGCGTTGTCGAGATGCAGCGCATCGGGAAGCCCGGCGACCGGCCATTCCGCGGCGATGCCCAGCCGCGCCAGCCAGGGCTCCTTCGGCAAAACGAGATGCTGGATGGCCAACGCCACAGATGTCGACGACGGCGCTTCGAGCGAGACGTAAAACCCCGCCACCATGCGGCTGGCGACATCGATCGCCAGGGTCAGCCACGGCCGCCCGATCGGTTCGCGATGCACGGAATCGACCACGAACACATCAACCTTGGTGTGATCGATTTGCACGACTTCGAGCGCATGGCTCGCATGGTATTCGCCAACGACCGGCGCAAAGCGCGCGCGAGCAGCCTGCGATCCCTCCCGGTCTTGCACGAGCAAGCGCTCGTCCGTACGCGCGACCCGAGCTTTGATCGCGTCCCACGACGGCGGGCGCATGCCGCGCTGCTGGCATAACTGACGCAAACGCCGGCGCAGCGCGTTGACGCTCGGCTTCTGCCGCGTGCGATAGAATTCCTTGATTGCGCCGTCGATGAGCTGGTCTTGTTCCAGCGTAAGCCGGCTGGATCCTTTCTTCGGACCGCGCCGCCCGGCCACGAGCGAGCTGACGACGGGCGAGGCGCGGAACCGTTCGATCAGCTCATAAAGCCGCGTTTTTCTGACGCCGAGCTCCCGACAGGCGTCGCGGATTGCTTGCGGATGGACAGTGTCCTGCGCGATCAGCGGACGGATCACCGCGGCGCGCACCGAGGCCTCGCGCCAGCGTTCGTCATCGACGTCGAGCTTGTCGATCCTTGTCACGAGGCGCTCCCCCGCGTCGTCCGGCGATCAAGCCTGAAAAATCCGCGAAAAAGACCGAAACCAATCTATCATGATTCGCCTGATTCGCCGCATTTTCATGTGCTTGCGTTCGCCGCAAGCGGCAGAGGCCCTTGGGAGCGACATCGATGAGAAACGCTGCGGCCGTCCGCCAATCAAACCGAAATTTTCCGCAGATCAGGCCGGAGTCCCCTCATTATGCCGGAACCAGATTCCAGCAATATCAATGGCGTCCAGTCCGCTAAAAAAGCCGGAGCGACATGGGCGCTCGGAGCGATTTTGGCTCTCTGCAACCCCGCCTAGGCGTCGGATTTTAACGCCCCAAACCACGCCTAACGCCCCAAAAGGGCGCCAAAACGAGGACGCGATGGCCAAGAACGACGACATTCCGGATGCCGACTGTCGGAATGCCGGAATTTGTGGGATTCGACGCTCAACGCGGCGGGAGCGCGCATAATTTAGGGATTCCGATTCACAATTTATGGGACGAAAAGACCCGAAATTTGTGGGATTCGAGCATAATTTGTGGAACTGGGCCGCAATGGGCCCCAACCCGATGCGTTTTGGCGACCGACTTGGAGTCCGTGAGACATCGCAAATGGGCCTCGATGCGCCGGCGCGTCGTCCAGGGCCACGCCCCCAAAACTCGGCGTAGGCTTGTTTCCCCCTCGGCGTCGGCCGCCGCCAGCGCCGCCGCGGCGTGCTCGACGGGGTTTTCGGTCAGGCGCGCCACGCCGACCGCCAAAGCGTAGTTCTGCAGCAGCGAGCCGCCTGCGAGGGCGGCCAGCCCAGGGCGAACCGGCTTGGCGAGCACGGGCGCGAAGCGGTCGTATTCCGGCGCCACGACAAGCAGGGCCTGTCGGGCGATCGGCCGGGTCAAAAAGGCATGGTTGGCGCGGCGCGCCTCCAGCGAGAGCAGCGGCTGCTCCGCCAGGGACGGCGGCGACGGGCGACGATAGGAGGCGGTCAGGAATCGCAGCAGATCCGAAACCGTCGGCGCGCCCGTCTCGCCGATGGCGTCGCGATCCTCGGCCCAGGCCGCCAACCGGGCGGCGCCGCGCCTGGCGGGCGGATCGAGGCGTTCGAGAACGCTTTCGGGAAGAAAGCTCTGCATCGGCCGCTTGTCGCGCCCCCACAGCCGGACGCCGTGCACGGAACACCAAAACGTCCAGGGCAGCGCCGCGGCCTTGCGGCCGATCGCGGGGCTCTTGGCGCAGCTCGGGCAGAAATATCTGGCGCTCGGCGCGATCAGGCAACGGGCGTGCGGCGCCAGGGCGGCGAATGTCATGCCGTCGATCGTTTGCGCGCTCAGCCCGGCGCGCGCCGCGATCAAGGCCCCCTGCCCCGCCGACAGGCCCTGCTCCAGCGTCAGCGCCGAGACTTCCGTGAGCCCGAAATGGGCGAGGAGCGCATTCGCCGACATGCCGTAAATCCCCGCAACCCGGGACAACCATGACGACAGGCGCTCCTCGGCCGCCGGTCGCGGCGCGACAGGGAGAAGCGAGGCGAGCGCCTCTGTGGTCAAACTGCCTCTCCCAAGAGCGACGAGGCCGTCTTAGCGTCCTCGAAATCGGATCCCATGATCCGCTCCTCGCCGCTCACGATGGCGGCGACGGCCAGCCGCGTCATCAACGAGAAGATCGCGGCCGTGACGCCACCCGTCGTCTCGAGGATGCTCTTGAGCGCCCGCTCGCCGATCTCGCTTTCCCGGCGCAACGGCAGAGTGCGCTGCAAACTTCCGATCAATGCCGCGAAATCCTGGTCGTTCCGCCAGGGAGGGAGCGCGATGGCCTCGAAGCGGCGCACGAGTTGTTCGTCCGTCCTGAGTGAATTGCGGGCTTGCTGGGTGCCGACGCAGACGAGCGGAATGCGCAGCTCGTTGCCCAGAAACCGCAACATGTTCAGGAACCGCGCCTGCTCGCGCACCGTGCCCGCCTGCAGGCTATGGACCTCGTCGATGACCAGCATGCCTGGTTGCGCCTGCTCCAGCACGCGTAGCGCCACATTCTCCAGCGCGCCCAGCGTCGGCCGGGACGGCTCCGGCGCGCCGATTGCCGCCAGGAGCCGCTTGTAAAAGCGCGCTTCATCCGGCCCCGAGACCATCTGGACGAGCACGACCGGCATGCGCTTGAGCCCGTTGACGGGGTCGAAATAAGCGGGGTGATCGCGCGCGAACTTTTCGACGATCATCGTCTTGCCCATGCCGGATTCGCCGACAATCAGCAGATTGGGCATGCGGGCCCGCCGCGGAAACGAGATGAGGTCCTCGAGCATCGTCAGCGCCTGCTGCGCCCGCGGGTAGTTGATCCACCGGTCCGCGCGAATCCGGCGGAGGCGCTCGTCCGAACTCAAGGCCGCGATCGGACGGCTCGAAGCGAACAAATGCTCAAAATCCTCAGTCATCCCACTCCTCCACCTCGAAATAGGGCAGGACCAGCGGCGGGTCCGCCGCCCGCGGCTCGGCGGCCTGCGGCGCCTCGATTGTCTTCGGCGCCGACGATCTGGGCCGCCGCGCCGCATCGCGCCGCATCGCCTTGGTGGTGCGCACCGCCTCGTCCACCAGGGCGCGCTGAGCGAGGATCGTCGAGAAGATCAGTTCCTCGTCGACCGCCCGGCGACCCGCCTCGCGCAGCGCCCGCAATGCCGCCCGTTGCTCCCACAGCGCGATGGAAGGCCGCGTTCGATCGGCCGGGCGCGCTTCGAGATACCCCTCCCCCACCCGCACGAAGACCACCGAGAGGTCGCGTGGATCGTATTTCACCGTAAGTTTTTCCGCGCCTCTCCCCATGTGCCAGCGCAGCTCGTCCGACCAGTAGCGGATGTGATGGAGATGCAGGCCGTCGCGCTGCAAAACGCGCTGCTCGGCGGGAAGGAAATCGATCAGGAACCGCCTGACGTCGCTGGGCATGCGCACCGCGACCTCACCGATGCGAGCCCGCCAGACCGCCGCCGGCGGCGCCCCGAGCGCCTTGTGGATCCGCGCTTGATAAGCCCCAACAATTTCAAGGGCGAAATAGGTCTCGAGCTCGCGCAAGGTCATCACCGCCTGCCGCTCCGGATCGAGATCGCCGCGTTCGCGGATGTTGGAAAAATGCGACCCGGGAATGAGATGGACCGCCCCCATCATCGTCCCGATCAGCCGCTCGATGTGGCCGCCGAAACGAGGCGTTCCCGGCGGCCGATAAACGAGGTCCACGCCGTGTTCGGCGCAGGCGCGCTCAAAAGCCAGCGCATGGAATTCGGCGCCATTGTCGACATGGATGATGCGGGGGATTCCCCGCGCCGGCCACTCCGCCTCGATCCCGCGCGCCGCCAGCCAACTCGTCTTGTCCATCACCGCATGGGTCAGACACAGCGCGACCGCCGCCAGCGAGGGCGGATCGAGCGACAGATGGAAGCCCATCGCCATCCGCGTGGCGACGTCGATCGCCAGCGTCAGCGTCGGCCGGCCAATGGGAAGCCGCGTGATGGGGTCCACGACGGTCACATCCACCTTGGTGTGATCCATCTGCACGATCGCCAGTGGCGCGGTCGCCTCCAGCGTTCCCGGCGTCGCCAGAAAAACCGGCTCCGACTTGCCCTTGCCTTCCCGCTGTCGGAGCAGTTCGGCCTCGTCCTGGCGATCGAGCCAGCGACGCAGACGGCGAATGGACGGAACCGGGAATCCCTGGCGTCGACAATCGGCGGCGACCTCGGCCCAGAACCGCGTCAACGTGGGACGCCGCCGCGTCGCGTAAAACTCCCGGAAATGCGTCTCGACAACCGCGAGAACATCAGGCGCCAGCGGACGCATCCCCGAGTGGGGGCCACGACGGCGCGGCGCCAACGCGCTGGTTCGAGCGCTCTCCCGAAACCGCTTCAACCACCGAAATAACGTCGTCCGGCCGACCCCGAGCGTCGCCATGGCGTCGCGGATTTGCTCGCCCGAAGGCCGCTCCGGCAGCTTGGAGAGAACCTCCGCCCGCCGTTGCGCCGCCGCCCATTCGTTCGGGTCGATGTCGCCAATATCCATGGACCGCCTTGCTGTCTCGCAGCAATCTGGTTCCACAAATTACGAATCAAACTCGACGCCAGTCCCGAAAATTGTGAATCAATCCCGAAATTATGCAACAGCAAAGTCCAAAGATTCCAATGACCGGGAGTCCCAGAAATTCCGACAATCCGACAGGCCAAGAACGACGACATTCCGGATGCCGACCACCACGGCGGCGCGCCGCTCGCCGAGCGGGCCGCCGCGCCGCATCTCGCCGCGCTTTCGGAAAAAGCCCGCGATTACGCCCGCGCCGCCCGCTCGGAAAATACCCAGCGCGCCTATGACGCCGATTGGCGGCACTTCGCCTCCTGGCTGCGCCGCCAGGGGCTCGATCCCCTGCCCCCGGACCCGCAAACCGTCGGGCTCTATCTCGCCGCCTGCATGGAAGCGTCGCCCGGCCGCGCGCCGTTGAGCGTCACGTCGCTCGAGCGCCGGCTCTCGGGCGTCTGTTGGCGCTATCGCCAGCTCGGCGCGCCGCTCGACGCCTCGGATCGGCATATCGCGACGGTGCTCGCCGGCATTCGCCGCGCCCATGGCCGCCCGCCGGTCCAGAAAGAAGCGATCTTCGCCGAGGAGCTGCTCGCCATGCTGGCGACGCTCCCCAACGACCTGCGCGGCCTGCGCGACAAAGCCATTCTCGCCATTGGCTTCGCCGGCGGCCTGCGCCGCTCGGAAATCGTCGGACTCGATTGCGGCGCCGGCCAGAGCGAAGACGGGACCGGCTGGATCGAGGTTTTCCGCCCTGCGACCGGCGCCAAGGAAACGCGCGCGGCGGGCGCTCCAGAAGCCTCCGGCGACGGCGGCCTGCTGCTCACCCTCAACGGCAAGACCGGCTGGCGCGAGGTCGAAATCGGCCGCGGCTCCTCCCCCGTCACCTGCCCGGTCGCCATGCTGGAGACCTGGCTGCGGCTCGGACGGATCAGTCACGGGCCGGTGTTTCGTCCCGTCGCCCGCAAGAACGGCGGCGTCGCGCCGGAGCGGCTGACCGACAAACATGTCGCGCGGCTCGTGCAAAAGACGGCGCTTGCCGCAGGCCTGCGCGGCGATCTCCCCGAGGGCGAGCGCCGCCTGGCCTTCTCAGGCCATTCCTTGCGCGCCGGCCTCGCCTCCTCCGCGAAAATCGAGGAGGCGCATGTGCAAAAACACCTCGGCCACGCCTCCCCCGAAATGACCCGGCGCTACCAGCGCAAGCGCGATCGCTTCAAGATCAATCTCACCAAGGCCGCCGGGCTGTGAGCGACGCGGGCCAATTCAGCACGCCGAAACGTTTCCTGATGGCAGCCGCCAAAGTTTAGTCGGCGCGACGAGCGTGCAGGAGGCGGCTACGTCTTTGTCGCTGTAGGCACCCCCCAGGCGCAACCTCGTCCACCATCACCCCGCCCTTCTCCGCTCGCGCGCCTTGCCGCGCAGCAGCGCCATCAGCACAGGCCCGAGCGAAAACTCCCCTGCCCGCGCCTTGGCGGTCAGAACGCGCAAATAGCCGCCGGCGGATTTGATTTCGTCCCCCCGCTGCAGGATGGCGGCGATGACAATCGAGGCGTCATGCTCGCCCAAGACGTCGAGCGCTTGGCTCCAGGCGTCTGGCGAAACGCCCAAGGCTGATCGAACGATCGCCGCCGCGTCGATCAAATCCCGCCAGCAGGACATTTCGCCACCCTTGCCGTAATCGACAATGTCGGGACAGGCTTGCAGCACCAATCCGAGGGGATACGCTCGTGGCGCAGCGGCGCGGCGATCCCGCAATTTGGGATCTAGCGGTTCTCCTCCCGCAGCCCCTGCCCTGTCGGGTTCCGCTTCGTCTATCATTGGCCCGGGCGCTTCGACCCTGCCTTCCTGAAGGCTAGGTTCAAGGTCAGAAATGTTTGTGGTTTGATTCTGTATGTGGCGCTCAGTCTGAGACTCATTGCCGCTCTTTTGTTGGCCATTCATGTGTGTTTCCAGCGCCTTCTGGATTTCCGCCGCAAACGCGGAAAGATCTCCCGCCAAAGTCGCAAGATCGGCGCGCGAGAGATTGCGCGCGTAGCGGCTAGACAGCGTGAAATAACGCTTGTGGAGCCCCACCCAATCCCGGATTTGGACGCCGTCGCAATCGATCGCGAGAACGGCTACCCCCTCCTCCATCCCCGTTTCGATCATTTTGACAATGTCGCGCCGGATGATCGTGATTTTCTCGCGCAGCAAGGCGATGGCGCGGTTCTCGGCGCGCACCTCTTCGGCGAGATTTTCGATCTCTTGCGCGCGCGCGACAAGCGGCGTCAGGTCGAAGCCGTAGGCCTCGTCGATCTCACCGCCCTCTCCGCGTCGCGCAAAGCGTTTGCCGTTCGGCGAGTCGCGCCGGATGATCAGGCCGGCCTCGACCAGCGACGCCAGATGCCGCCGCAGAGTCGCCGGCGCCATCCCATGGGCGCGGATCGAAAGTTCCTTGTTGGAGGGGAACACGACAAGGCCGGGAGACGGCCCATCATCGCCCTTCCCTTCGGCCTTTGTGTCGCTTTTGGGTAGCGTCAGCGCCGTCTCCTGATGGAAACTCAAGAGCGCATGCAGCACCGAAAGCGCGCGGTCGGTGACGCCGAGCGCTGCTTTGGCTTCGGTGAGGGCGCGAAACAGTCGCCATTTATGGACGACGGTTTCTGACGCGTCCGCCCGAGACACGAATTCCCTCGTCGCCGCCTGGTGCGCCACCATGGCAAGCGACAGTGTTCGCCGCCCAAAGGGCGTCGTTGTGTGTGACTGCATGACCTTTTGCCTCATTCAGGCAAAAGAAATCCGCTCGCCGAAACGGCGCCGACTCTTGACAGCGATTTGCGGAAGTGATTCTCTTAAGGTGCGAACTTTGGAGAGGCTTCCGGGCGGAAACGTTTCGGGGGCCTTTTCTTTTGCGCGTATGCTCCTTTGGATTAGGTTCGGAACGCATCACACTTATCGACGCTTACGCGAAGTGAGCCCTTTTGGGGAGGCTACCGCTTCGAATCACGAGCTCCCGTCTCCGTTGAGCCTTCATAGGCGGCCAAAAGAGCGTCGAGTTGACGGAGCACGTAATCTCCAAATGCGGGAGCGACCTTCTCATCGAAGGCTAATACGACCCGCTCGGCACCCCTTTGGACACGCGCAACCTTGCGGCCATCTTTGGCGACCCACATTTCCTGAGTCTTCTTGTGCTCAACCGAAGGTCTTAAGGCCTCCAAGAGGCTCGCAAAACGCTGGTCGCTGTCCAAAGACAAGAATTCGGTTTGCCGAATCACGGCTTCCGCGGTTGCGACCGCGTCGGCGTGCTGAAGCTTCTCCGCCAACTCCGCCCAACGCGCCCTTCCGGCTTTAGGAGCTGGGCCGATCGATATGGCGATGATCTCGGGGATCGCGCGCGCCATCGCCACGTATCTGCTTACGTCAGCTTTGTCGCAGGACAACGCCGTTATGACTACGGATCGATCAAAGCCCCGATCTTCCAGTCGTCGAGCGAACCAGGCGCGTTCGATGAAGGATAGATCGCGCCGCTCCAAATTCTCCTTACCTTGAGCGACGACAAGGTCGGCGTCACTCAAGGGGCGAACAACTGCTTGAACCTTGATTTTCAGTCGAGATGCAGCTCGCAGCCGGCGGTGCCCGTACGCCGCCTGGTAACGCCCAGCTTCGGTAGGATGGGGGCGAACGAGAATGGGCACCTGTTGCCCACTTTCCGCCATGCTGACAACGAGCGCCTCGAAAGTGGGGTCGACTTCGATCATTAGACGATCAGAAACCAACGACGCGTCGACGTCGGCTGGATCGATTTCCAAGACCCGATCGCCGGAAGAAATTTGATCTTGAAGGCGAGCGACGGTCTTCGCGTTTTCGCTGAACTGAGCCAGCGAGGCGCCCATAGCGGAGATCGCCCCTGTTCGCACGCGTTCAGCCCGCTCGACGGGAGAGGGAGCGTTGGGAGCTCCCAACCGGCCTGTGAAAAGCGCCTCGACCGTATCCTTCCTGCTCATGGTCAGCTCCGCCCCCAAGCCTGTCGCATCAGTTGTTCGATCTCGCCATTGACGGCATCGAGTGCCTCTAGAGCGCGATCATATGTGGATCGCGTGAGACTCTCTCGCCCGATTTCGTAAAGCGTCTGTTTGGTCAGCCCGGCGTCCGAAATTGCCGCGGACTTAACCATGGGATTTGTCATCACGTGGTCCCCGAAGAGATTGCGCAAGAGCGCCACGACCTTCGTCTGAGGGGCGTCCTGCGGCTCGTAGCGCGTCACGAGATAACGAAAGAAGTCATAATCGAGCCTGCCGCCTGCCTCCCGCACCACGGAAAGAAGATCGTGCGTCATCAGCAAAAATTGGCTCATTGACGCCACATCCAGCATCTGCGGATGAATTGTGACGAGCACACTGGTGGCCGCGCACAGAGCGCTTAAGGTGAGATAGCCGAGCTGTGGCGGGCAATCCATTACCACAACATCATAGCGGTCTGAGACATCATCGAGAGCGCGGGCAATTCTCGAAAAAAACATTTCCCCCGGCTGCGCCGACCCCGACAAGAGCGCCTTTGGCGTCTCATGCTCGAACTCCATGAGTTCGAGATTTCCCGGCACAATATCTAGCCCGTCGAAATACGTGGTCTTTGTGATCGCGCTGAGGGCGCGAATTTCATCGTCGTAGCGAATAGCGGCGTACAGCGTTTCATTCGCGCGCACATGCACTTCAGGCAGGATACCGAAAAGCGCGGAAAGGCTGGCTTGCGGATCAAGATCCACAGCGAGAACTCGATAGCCGCGCAATGCAAGATATTGCGCGAGATGCGCTGCCGTGGTGGTCTTGCCTGACCCTCCTTTGAAATTGGTGACGGCGAGAACTTGCAAGCGCTCCGCCGCGCTTCGCGACGGGAGATAGACGCGACTTTCGTTTCGTCCTTTGGCAGCCTGGGCCAGCATTTGGCGCAGAGCATTTATTTGCGAAAGGGTGTAATGACGCCGGCCACCGGGTGAAAGTGCGGGCTGCGGCCCCTCCCCGGCCAATGAGAGCTGACGCAAGCGAGAATCAGATACTCCGATGAGCCGCGCCGCTTCTCCCGACGTAAACTTCCTCAGCTCCTTTTTGGATGCCGGCGGGAACAGCGCTTCACTCATCGCCTGCAACTGTTCGCTGAGCAGCTCGGCGTGTTCGCCAATCGTTTCATCAATTGACGAAGTATGAGATTCAGAACGGAGAGAAGCTAAATTCACGGAAAGCTCTTCGGCTAACGGAAGATGCGCCATACTCGGCGAGACTTCGTTAAGGTGTCAGAAATATCGATTCGCGCAAGCGATTTTTGGTTAACACACATTAACTATTGAGGTCCCCAGCGCGGTTGGGAGCTCCCAACAAATAGCGGCACACCCCATAGAGGGCGTGCCGCTTTTCGAGACCCGCCGCACCAGGATCCCATCGTTCGAGCATAGTCGGCACGGATCTCCCGATGCCCGCGATCATTGAAAGACCATGACGCGACCGGCCCGATTTGTCACCCGCCCAGGTCGAGCACAGGTGTTCGACAGGCAGGAATTCGAGACGAGGGTGGCGCTCCAACGATTGCGCGCATCCTCACGGCTCCCAAACCAGAAGGCGCTTTGGCGCGAGATCATCAGATCTCTTCGCCGTGCCCAGCGGCACGGCAAGCTCGACGAGCTGGTGAGGGACCTGGACGCGCTCGTGAACGCGCCGACAGGCAGCGCGAGGCGGTTCTCGAAAGACGTCGCAGCCGGCCATCGCGCTGCCCCGAGCGGAGTCTCAGGCACGCGAGACGTCCCAGAGGCCCTTCCAGCGCCTTTCCGTGAAGCACCTGACCTTAGTTGCGAGGACGGGCGCACGAATCGTGGAAAGCTGCGGCTTGCTCGATCGTCAAAGAGAGCAAGGCGGAGCGCTGATGGCATTTAAGTCGTGGTCGCGCCTCCCAACCGGGTGGATTGAGAACGGCGGCCTCAAGAGCTTCCGCTGGGAGAAAGGGAAGGGTCCGAACAACGCGGCTGCCCTGATGATGCTGATGGTCATTAGCCATCATGCTGATTTGGAGGGTGCCGCCGCACTGACCGACGAGTTGATGCAGGCCACGTATTTGAGTCGCACCAAGACATCTGCAGGGCTGGACGTGCTCGAAGACAGTGAGCTGGTGGTCAGCGATGGCCTGAAGCGCAGTCGCTACAAGATCGTCGATCTATCCATCCATGCCGTGGGGCAAACTCCCCGCGAAACGGCTTTATGTTCACGGCGGGACCGCTGCTTTTCGGGGATTTCCACCTACGTCGGAAGACGGAGCTGGATGCGCTCAAACTTCATTTTTTTGGCGGCTGCTCTGCGCAATTTCGCAACGAGCATTGCAAACATGAGCTATGAGAAAATCACCGAGTATTGGGGAATTGAAAGGGCTAGGATTAAAAGCGGGCTATCTTTTTGGCGGCTCTTAGCCTCATTCACATACGGTGTCTCCAGCGGATAACGTCTGGCGCACCTAGAACCCTATACTCACGTGAGAACGAGAGGCCGCCGCATGGATGCCGAGATAGACCTTAGTCTAACAGCAGTTCAAATCGGCTTACTCCAATTCTGATTCCTAATTTTTCATCGGAGGCCGCGTTGAAGAGCTATCCCGTCCGGGTTTCGTTCGATCCGTATCGTGGCGCGAACCCAAACCGCCTACGGAAGAGTGCCGACTACAACCGAGTCGCCGCGCGCATAGAAAAATTTCTCAACGATCAGCTGGCGAACGAGCCCGACGACACGGTGCGCCAGTTCTTCAGTCGGACAATCGCAGCGGACTTGCGGGAAGACGAGGATTTGGTCCAGCGTGTCGTGTTCAGCATTGATTGCGGGCACAATGGCGTGACGATCGTGAAGGGCAACTTTGAACGTGCGATGGAAAGGCTAGCAAACCCTCCTCGGGAGCAGTCCGCCGAAAACAGTCGGGCGCGATGCTAGTTTCTGTAGCCCCGTCGTTCCTCGCCCGCCGCTGGCGCTCCAGGGCGGCAAGGGCCTCGGCCGGTGAAGGGTAGGGGGTGCTGCACACCTGGCCCGGCCGCCCGATGCGGCCTCAATCCCCAAATGAAGCTCCAGCCGCCGAACAGGTCCGGCTGCACGTCTAGCCGATAGAACCGAGCCATATTCCGGTGGGGTCGATCCGGCGAGGACAGCAGCACTCATGCGTCCTCCTACGCCCGCCTGCGGGCCTCGGGAAGATGAGTTTAGAAGGGTGCTGCGGCCGACGCCGAGCACCTTTGGCGACCGACGCCACGGAAATCATCGGGCCGCGCAGCATGGCGCGCGCTTTCACCGGGTTATCGTCGGACAGCGCCTTGTGCCTGCCCCCTTCCGGCCACGCGCCAAAGCGGCCTGCGGCGCGGGTGCGCTGCTGGATGATCGCGCGCTCAAACTCTGCAAAGGCCCCAGTGATAGAAATAGAGCAACCGGCCCTCGGGGGTGGTGGTGTCGATCGCCGGGGCGAGGCAGCGGAACCCGACGCCTCGCCCCCAAGTCCTCCAGCGCTAGGACGAGCTGCTTGAGCGACCGGGCTAGGCGGTCGCCCTTCGACACCACCAGCACCGGGCGTGGTCGAACAGGCGGGCCAGTTCGGGCCGGTCTTCCTTCGCCCCAGATGCCTTCTCTTCAAAAATGCACTCGCACACGGCGACCTTGAGCGCGTCGAGCTGCAAGGCCAGGTCCTGGTCAGTTGTCGAGACGCGGGCGTATCCGAGAAGCATTGTTGGGGAAACGTATCATACGGGGTATTCCGGACAATAGAATTCCGGACGGGTTTCCGAACACTCAACCGGGGCTTTTGCCCTCTGCCGAGGCTTCCGGTCCGAATGTTCGGAAAACGGTCGTTTGTTGAACATTCGGGCCGAGGGCATCTTGGTCGGGAAGGCCAAAGGCGCTAATCGAGTTGAGCGAAATCGAGCCTCAGCAAAAAGGCATCAATCGACAAGCCTTCCTTCTCACAAAAACCGTCCAGGTCAGTCCATCTCACATAGTTCGAAGGGTCGCTCAGTCTCAGGGAAGCGCGGCCGTCGTCTTCCGGCTGAAGCGATCCAACACCATAGTCTTCGAGCATTTTTGCCTGACGCTTCAATCGCGTGAGAGAGTATCCAAACGCACTGATGAAGTCATCGGCATCCACGATAACTTGGCCATGTTCACTGAATTTCAGACGCTTCGCGCGCTGGAATATCAGTTTTATCAATTCTCGCTCGCGCTGTGGAACTACGCTTGCCAAGCGTAAGTACTTGCCGATCTCCACAAGAGCCTTGGTTGCGTGCTTGTCTGTAAACTCGACTTTTTCTTCATCAAAATAGGCTTTCAGGCGACGCAGCGATTTGGGTTTTGTGGCCTGAATGAGCGTAGTGTTGTCTACGTATTCCGACTCGAACCAGCGTTTCAGGGTTCCCTCGATCTCGGAGAACCTGCCTTCGTGCTCGGCCTTTATTTTTTTCAGTTTGGTGATTGTGTACGTTGAGGGATTGCCGTCGACTGCGGCATGATGACTGGCGCAAAGAAGCATAAGGTTGTCTTGTGCCCGCCGCTGTTCGTTCGTCATACTTGCGTTAAATCTAGCTCCATCCGGCTTCGCTGCCTCGATGTGGCAAATGTGTCCGATCATAGTCCCCGCATTATCGATGATCACATTGCCACAGCCCTTCATGGCGCACAGGTTCCCAGAGCGAAGGTACAACGCGCGTAATGTCTCCGGGGTGGGGGTTAACCGAGCCGGTTGCTCGCCTGTAGGCGATAAAATGCGCTTAGAAGACCGAGCCATTCTCTACATCCATTCAAATCTGCCGCAGATTCGGCAGATGTTTTCCAAAGCGAGGTCAAAAAAGGCTTGGTCTCCCCGGGCAAATCCAGCGTTCAGAATAGGTTTGATATACTCGGGATTTCGCCATTTTTCCAAGATTCGATCCCTAACATTGCTATCCCATGCAAAACGCCCGATCGGACACCACACGAAATTCCTACCAAAATCGTCCCCTTTCTGAGCTTCTCTCAGACCATTTACGTCTGTGGAAAATGTGAGGAAGGCGAGTGCGCCGAGAGTCTCAAACTCCTCGAATAGAGATGCAAATTCTGAGAGGATATAAACATAATCGACTGCGGAATTCAGGGCCCGGCTGCGCTGCGCCCGAGAGTTCCGGTCGTTGATTCTTCGAGCCCCAGCGACCTCGGTCCACCAATGAACCGCGAAACCGGTCTACGCATGGACCGCGAAAATCCGACGCCTGAATCGGATTTTTCCAGGCTGTCCAGCCATGAAACCGAACGAGCAATCCTACCAACTGCCACAATCGACTACAGTCATGTTAGGTTGAGGCCGCCATCCGATAGCAAGATTTCACCTGTAAGGTAATCCGAGGCGACGAGCATCGCAACGGCTTGGGCTATATCCTCCGGGCTGGCTGCCCGGCCCATTGGTGCGCACTCCCGCCAGATCTGTTGCGCATCCGTCCAGTCGGCCGTCAGAGGCGTGTTCACCAAGCCGGGAGCAACGGCATTTACTCGGATATCCGGCGCGAGCGACAGAGCAAGCAATCGCGTTACGTGGTTTAACGCGGCTTTCGTCGCGGCGTACGGAATCGACGCGCCTTTGGGCCGGATGCCAGCATGGGAGCTGATATTAACAACGCAACCAGACTTTCCACGCCGAGCTGCTTCTCGTAGCGCCGATTCTGCCTCAGCCACCAATCGGAAGGGAGCTACTACGTTGACCTCGTGCAGTTCCTGCCAAACCGCTGGTGTCGCTGCGGCGAGGTCCGCATGCGGGATGATACGACTGATGCCGGCATTGTTGACCAAAACGTCGAGACGTCCCCAGAGAGAAACAGCCTCCCGCACGAGCCTCGTCCTGTCGGCATCCAGAGCCAGGTCGGCTTGCACATACGATGCGGACCCAAGTTCGACGGCTAATGCGTGCCCTGTCTCGACCGAGCTACGCGAATGCAAAACAACCGAAAATCCCTCGCCGGATAATCTACGCGCGATGGCGGCGCCGATGCCGGAGGTGGAGCCCGTCACGAGTGCGACGGGGGAGGAATGTTGCATAAGACGTAGTCCTTCATTACCGAGATTGGTGAATTTCGAAAATTCGTCGCCTAGAGGGTGTTATGCACTCTGTATTATGAAGTCGGCTGCGCGTTTGAGCATGAGGCAGGCGAAAGCGACGACGTGGAGGCCAGCGAGTGTGTCGGCGTAGCGTTCGTAGTCTTTGACCAGCCGCCTGCATCGGGTCGCCCAAGCGAAGGATCGTTCGACAACCCAGCGTTTGGGCAACAGCACGAAGCCTTTTTTCGCTTCGGAGAGTTTGACCACGCAGAGTTCGACGCCCTGCGCTTTGGCCGCCTCGGCGGCTTTCTCGCCGGTATAACCTTGATCGACATAAATAAGCTCGACGCTCTCGCCGGTGGCGTCCTGCACAGCGGCGGCGAGCTTGCCGACCTCGGCGCGGTCGTCGACATTCGCCGGCGTAACGTGCAGCGCCAGCAAGTGCCCCAGCGTGTCGACCGCCATGTGCAGCTTGGAGCCGCGCTTGCGCTTGGCGCCGTCATAGCCGGCCCGTGGACCGCTTTCCGGCGTCGAGCGCAGCGTGCGGCTGTCGATGATCGCCGCGGTTGGCTCCTCGGCGCGACCGGAGGCGACGCGCAACAAGGCGCGCAGGTCCTGCGCAAGCTCTTCGAACACGCCCGCCGCCAGCCAGCGCTGCGATTGCTGATACACTGCGGACCAAGGCGGCAGATCGTTGGGCATGGCGCGCCATGCTATGCCGTAACGCAGAACGTAGCGCAGGCCGTTGAAAAGCTCACGAAGCAAATGCTGACGTTGCGGAGCGCCCTCGTCCATCAGCGTCAGATACGGCGCAACCAGCGACCATTCTTCGTCGCTGACATCAGACGGATACGGTTTGCGAATCGGAGACATCCGATTCCATTAAGACAATCAA
>NZ_CP107561.1 GCF_026427715.1 Methylocystis sp. MJC1
CGGCTGCAGGAGGACACCGTCCTCGCCGCACTCAGCATCCTTGACCGCGAGCCGGGCGTCCTACTCGCCGACGAGGTTGGCATGGGGAAGACCTACCAGGCGCTCGGGCTATTGGCCTGCGCGTTCGAGATTGCTCGCGGGGAGGCCCGCAAGCCCCATGTCCTCGTGGTCACTCCCGGGCCGGACCTCAACCATCAGTGGCTCCGCTCCGCGCAGACGTTCCAGCAGAAGGGGTTCTATGGTGGCTTCCCGAAGGACACGTTCCATGAGGTCGGGCACATCACCGAATTGCCCGATGCGACGGCGCGGCATCGCGTCGTGTTCGCTCCAATAAACGTCTTCACGAGCGCACGCGGCCATGCCGAGCGCGGCTTCTTTCTTGATCTGTGGTTCAAACACCGCGAGCTGGCCGGACCCACGCGCGCTGCCATCCGGCGCCGGATCGAGGAAAGCGGCGTCCGAGTGTGCGAGGGGTACGACTTCCTTGGCCGGACAGCGGACGAATTCGGGAGACTGCCGCCGGCGGCCTTCAAGGGAGAGCGGGGTGGTCACGCGGGCCTCGACGACCTCCACATTGAAGGTGGCGTCGACGCCTTCACGAACGCGTGGAGAGTGAAAGAGGCGCTGGATCGGGTAAGATTCCAACTTGTGCGCAAAGTGCTCCCGAAGTTCGACCTCCTAATCGTGGACGAGGCACACAAGCTGAAGAACCCTTGGACCGTCCAGGCGCAGGCGGTGGCGCAGGTGCTCGGCGGCCGCTTCAAGCGCGCGACGTTCTTGACAGCCACGCCCTTCCAACTCGGCGTCGAGGAACTCCGGCGTGTGTTCGACTTGTTCGGCTGTGCCAGTGAGGTGCGGCCGGGCTTCCACGACGACGTGGACGCCCTGTTCCACTCCATCGCAGACTATCAGCGCACCTATGACGCCTTCGAAGAGGCTTGGCGCTTCGCAGATTCGCGTCAGGCGTCGGCCTTTGCCGAATGGTATGCGTGTGCGTCAACTGTTCCCCCAACCGCTGACCCGCGACAAGCAGTGCCAGGCCTCGTGTGCATCGACGACCCTAACGTGGCGACGCTCGCACGGTATGTCTGGGAGCTTCGGCGTTTGAAGACTCATGGCGTCGAGCACGGCTTCCGGCGGTGGGCGATTCGGAGCCTCAAGCCGGGGAAACGGGAGCGACGTCGCGATCGTCCCCTTCCAATTGCGCCCGACGAGGGGGCGGTGATCCCGCTGCTAATGTACCAGCGCTTGATGACGGCGCGCGCGCGCAGCGGGATCCGGTCTCATGTCGAGGCGGCAGAGACGAGCATTGCGTCATCTTTCGCGGCGGCGCGTAAGGGCGCGATGGTGCAGGATCAAGGCGCGTCTGATGAAGCCGTCGCGTACCAGGGCGTTTTGCAGAAGCTCCTGGCAGCGGCGGACGACGTACACCCCAAGGTCATTCGTGTCCTCGAAACGGCAATGTCTGCAGCGGACAAGTGGGAGAAGTCCCTCCTTTTCTGTGAGCGCAACGCGACAATCGACAGCCTGCACGAGGAGATCGAGAAGCGTTGGATGGGCCGACTCCACGCTCGGTGGGAGCGGATGTATCCGGGCTCGGATATGGAGGCGGTGTTCGGGGCTGGCTCAGGTGACGAGCGGAAGGTCGGCATCTTCCAACGATGGGCGATGCGGTTCACGCGCGGACACGACGAGCTGTCCGTCGCACTCCGCGAATCATACCCGCACACGCTGTTCCTCAGGCCAGACGAGTCGGCGCTCCCGCTTGAGTTGTGGGACGATGTCTCCGGGCTCGTAGCTGATGCAAATCACGTGTTGCGGTCGCAGCGTTCGAGCGGCACCAACGCAACCCGCTTAGACTATCGGATGGCTGTGCGTTGTGTGGATGTGGCGGTCGCCCGCTGGTTCGAGCGACGCCGCGCAAAGATTTTCGATCAGTACGGCGGTCTTCCTCAGCGGATCCTCGATCCGAGCTACCCTCGTCTCGGGATCGGCCTCGTCGAGGATGCCGAAGAAAAGGACATCTCGGGCGCAGCCGACCTGTCCATCGAGTGGACGCTTTCGGAGGACACGCTCCACACGCTCCTGGCCCCCTCCCGCCGGTCCATCTGGTTCCCATTCCGGGAGCAGATGGCGATGTGGGACCCGACGGAGCGCGTTGCCATTGTCGAGGCGGTAAGGACCTTCTTTACCCGGCGGCAGGTCCCGTTTGTGGTGGACGTGCTTGAACGGGCAGGCCGGTCGGAGGCCACGTCCGCTTCGTTCCGGGACGCACTGGAGGCGTGGTGGACGGACCCAGCGTGTACATGGCGCCGCCACCTTGGCGAGTTTCTGGATTATCTTCCGCAGCTCGGCAGGGAGGAACGCGCTGAGGTTCTTCGCTACGCACTGCCCCTCGGTGAGTTCGCGGCGCGAGGCAACCAGGGCGAGCGGCGGCAGAAAATCCAGGACGCCTTCAACACGCCGTTCTTCCCGATGATCCTCGTCGGGAACCGTACGATGCAGGAAGGCCTCAACCTTCAGCGCCAGTGCCGGCGCGTCGTGCACCACGACCTACGCTGGAACCCTGCAGACATGGAGCAACGCGTCGGTCGCGTTGATCGCCACGGCTCCCTCGCCGAGCGATGGCTGACCGAGACAGGCGGGGCCGATGGACACATCCTCATCGACACTCCGCTACTGGAGCGCACCATCGACCCGTCGCGGTACCGGCGCGTGAAGGAGCGAGAGAAGTGGCTCGACTTTCTGCTCGGCGTGCCGCCGGAGATCGGTCGCGGGAGCCTCGACGAGAGTGAGGTGCTTCCCCTACCCTCGGCGCTCACCGAGGACCTGCGCGTGCGGCTCGGACCACTCGTTGACGGCAGACCGGACATGGAAGCCACGCCCATTTTCGGGCCGCCCGCCCCCGAATGAGTCGGGGTATAGTCTCGCTCAGACGTCAATTTCGATCCGGAAATCGCAGCAGTCTCACCTTAAGCGTCAACCCGACACCCGATCTCCCGCGCCGCGCATTCGAGGAGGGCAAGCTGGTCCCGCAACAGGATCAGTTGGTCGGGCTGCCCGAGCAAGCGAAGCGGCAGTTCGGCCTGGCGGAAGACGCGAGCGACCGACCCGCCGCACCGATCGACCGTCTCCGCGACCGGGTGTCGATTGGCCCTTCAAGGTGGGACTCGCCCGCCGTTCAAATTCAATGGCTTGGCTGAGACTGAAATGCCCTTTCGGTAATTTCAATTGAGACTGGCGCACGCGTTTTTGGCACTCAAAATGGAATTCGTCGACCGGTCGATCGACCGCGGTATTTTCGACCGCAATCTCAGTTTCGTCCAAGGAATTCCATGCACAGCCTTGCCCTTTCAATCGAGACTGCGAGCCGCGGAATTTCACATGGAGTGACCAAAATCCTTTGAACGGTGCGGAGTCCCATATTGAACTGCCAATCGACACCTGTGTCCTGCGTCTCGCCCTCAAGAAAAATTTGCGACAGAACCTCCTGACATCGGCGGCGTCATCGACACCGCCGCGATCGTCAACCAGGCCACGGAATTGAAACGCCTCAGCGCTTCGGTGGCGTTCGATCAAACTCTGGAGCGGAAAATACAGCGATGCTGAGGACTTTGCTCAAGTTCAATGGACTCATCGCCCGCTCATGGGCGTTATCCTGGTGCCTGTATCGCCTGCGCGGCATCCGCCTCATCGGATCGCCTCGCGAGGAAATCTGGTACTTCGCTTATGGCGCTAATATGCACGATAGCGCGTTTCGCGACTGGCGCGGCATGTGTCCTCGCGAGTGGCGCCCAGGGCGGGTCGGGGGATACCAGCTGCGTTTCAACCTCAGGGCGCCGCCCAGAGGCAGAGCCATCTATGCTAATTTGTCCGCCGATCCCGCGGCGGAGGTTTGGGGCGTCCTCTACAAGATCACACGCCGCGACCTTGTTCGTGTGGGCGCCATGGAGGGCGTTCCGTGGTGGCGTTATTGGCCGCTATCGCTCGATGCCGAAGACATCAGCGGCACGAGGCTAGAGGCCGTGGCCTACATTGCCCAGGGCGATGAAAACGACCACAAGCCATCGCTCCGGTACCTTACCCTGTTGCGGGAGGGCGCGCGAGCGCACGGCTTGCCCGAACACTACATTCGGTTCCTAGAGCGGATCGAGCCCGCCATAGCCAAGTAGGCGGCGCAGACAAGGCCATTGTGCCCCCCGCCGATGATGACCACGTCGTGCATCATTCGCCCAGCCCAAGGCGATCTAACGAGCCGCACGCTCAAATTCCTACTCAATTGTTTCGTCTTCGAACGGCGCCTCTTCTTCGCGAAGACCCAACACGCCGTCCAGATCATCGGAACAAGGAGGCCGCTCAAGAAGCCCCGCATCCTCGAGCCGCTCGATGTCGGAGAGGTCGCGCAGCGAGGCGAGCCCAAAGACCTCCAAAAATTTCTTCGTCGTGACATAGGCGAAAGGCGCGCCGGGCTCGGGCGCGCGCAGGCCGGCGTCAATGAGTTCGAGACGCTTCAGGCGGCCGATGACGTCGCGGCTGATCTCCCTGCCAACCAGTCGCGAGAGGTCTGCACGAGTCGCGGGTTGGAGATAGGCGATCGCCGTGACAGCCAAAAGTTCGGTCGGCGTCAGTTCGGGAAGACCGGCGTCGCGCAGCGCGCCAGTGTTCGCCGCTCTGATCGCCCCCGCGAAGCGCGGCTTGGTGCGTAATTGATAACCCCCGGCGACGCAGACGAGATCGTAGGGGCGCGCCCGCAATTCATCGACAATGTCGGCAATGAGATCGTCGAGCTTGCAGTTCTTCCCCACGAGTTTGGCCAGCGCCTCGCGCGGGGCCGGAGACGGCGCGGCGAAGATCGCCGCCTCGACGCGGCCCATCCATTCCCGCCAGCGCGCGCCTTCCGGCAAATCGGCGAGCTCGGCGTCGAAGAATTCGTTTTCGCGCGCTTTCCAGCGTCCCATGCGGCCTCACAAGCCGTAGAGCCGGAAATTTGGCCGATCGGTCAGCTCGCGCACGGCGTCGAGCTCCATCAGCCGGTCGAACAGCCGGCGGGCGGCGCGATCGGACAGCCGCGCGACCTTCGCGGCGCGCGCGGGCGAGACGCAATCGTCGGCGAGCAGCAGCGCGACGACCCGCTCCGCGCCCTTCGCGCGCAATTTGGGCTCAACCGCCAGCAGTCTCTCCGCGCGCCGCGAGAGGTCGCCCGCGAGGCCATGGGCCTCCGGCGTCGCCAGCGCATAGGCGCCGGCAAGGGCGTCGCCCCAATCGGCGTCGCTGGGCCGCGGCCGTCGGCCGGCACGGCGCAGCGCCGGCTGCGGGATCGCCGTCGCCAAGATCGGAACCGGCCGTTCCCAGCCGAGTTTTTGCGCCAGCATCAAATCGGCGAGCCACAGCGCCAAAATCTCGGCCTCGACCGGCGCGCCGTCGGAAAGGACCATTATCGCCGCACGGCTGGCGCCCGCGGCCGCCGCGAGTGGCGACGCGGCGCGTGCGAGGATCTCTTGCAGGGCAACGGCGAGCCCTTCAAGCATCGGCGCCGCGGTCCGCAGCTCCAGGAGCTCGGCGGCGAGGCCGAGCGCTTCGGCGTCGAGCCGCAGCAGGCGGGCTCCGAACAGCCGGAACAAGCGGTGCAGGCGGCCCGCGGGCGACGCCGGCGCGCCGGCGGGCGCGAGGTGCTCGGCGTCGCGGAGCGCCGCTTCGTCCTCGCGCAGCCGCGCGAGACGTGAGCAGGCTTCGGCGGATTTTAGGGCGAGGCGCTGGCGCAGCGCGCCGGCGAAAGCCGGCTCGGAACCGTCGTCGCCGGCGCGCAACATCCGGTCAAGGAGCGCGAGACCGGCGCCGGCGGAGAAGGCCGCGTCGTCGCCGTGGGCGACAGCGTCAGGGATGCGCGCCCAGCGCGGAAAGGCCAAGATTTCTAAGGCGTTTGGGGCGCTGTTCGGCGGCGCCGACGTCGCGCGCTGACGCTTTGGAGTCGCAGGCGCGGAAACGTCTGTACGGCCGTGGGGCGCGATGTCGGCGATTCGCAGCATGGCGCCATGCTAGACCAAAGCGGCGCTTTGTCATCCATTTTCGCCAAGATTCCGCCGCGCTTGTCTTCCCTTATTTATGTCCGATAATGTGCGCTTATCGGACATAGATCGACCCCCCTGGTAGGCTGGGCGCTAGGGCCGATTTTCGGCCAGCGCAAGCCCGTCCAGGCGTCGGATTTTACCGCCCCAAACCACGCCCGGCCCCACAAAAGGGCGCTTGTCGGAATGCCGGAATTTGTGGGATTCGGCGCGCGACGCGGCGGGAGCGCGCAAAATTTCGGGATTCCGATTCACAATTCATGGGACGAGAAGCCCCGAAATTTGTGGGATTCGAGCATAATTTGTGGGACTGGGCCGCAGCCGTTCCCTGGTTTTCAGGTGCAAAGGCGAATTTGGCGGGCGGCTCCTGATTCAGCGATCCCCTGGCGCCCTGACTGCAATCTGGTTCCACAAATTACGACTCAAATTCGCCGCCAGTCCCAGAAATTACGAATCAATCCCGAAATTGTGCAACAGGAAAGTCGTCTGTTTTCAATGAGCCCCAGTCCCAGAAATTGTGACCGTCCGACATCGTGGTTCATCGGTGGACTGCAGCCGCCGAGGGCAGCAAAATCAACGAGATGCACTGCAGGAGGACGCACGGAGAGGCTCTGAACCCGGTCCACGCAATGGGCGCGAAAAAGTCCAAGCGTTAGGAGCGAGAACAAAGCGCGATTGGTGAGACTGGGTCTCACGAAATCCGACTCAGAAAAGGCGCATCGCACTGATTGAATGAGAGTTCCTTGTTTCCCCGCCGCCCAACCTGTCCCGTCCGCCAGTCTCACGATTTCCGAATCGGATGACCGTCTGGTCTCAACAAAACCGACTCGGTCTCGTCAAATCCGAGTCTCCCAACCCGCTGAAAAAACAGGATCCGCAGTCTCATGAAAAACGGTCAGCTGGCGCCAGGGCTCTCAGACGACGACCTTTTGGTCGACGGCGACGACGCGCCCGCCCCTGCCCTCCTTTCCGCCGACCCGCGCCTCGCCCGTCTGACGGAAGCCGCCAAAGCTTACGCCCGCGCCGCCCGCAGCGAAAACACCGCGCGCGCCTATGACTCGGATTGGCGGCAGTTCGCCTCCTGGCTGCGGCGCAACGGTTTCGACGAGCTGCCTCCCAGCCCCGACACCGTCGGCCTCTATCTCGCGGCGAACGCCGAAGCCGGCGTCAGCGTGGCGACGCTGGAGCGCCGGCTTTCCGGCATCTGCTGGCGCTATCGTCAGCTTGGGCAGCCGCTCGACGTCCGCGACCGCCACATCGCGACCGTGCTCGCCGGCATCCGCCGCAAGCACGCGCGACCGCCGACCCAAAAGGCGGCGATCTTCGCCGACGAGCTGCTGGCCATGCTCAGCGTCCTCGACATGGATCTGCGCGGCCTGCGCGATCGCGCCATTCTCGCCCTCGGCTTCGCCGGGGCGCTGCGCCGCTCCGAGATCGTCGGCCTCGATTGCGGCCCGGGTCAGACCGAGGACGGCGGCGGCTGGATCGAAATCATGGAGGGCGGCGCGCTGCTGCAGATCTATGGGAAGACCGGCTGGCGTGAGGTCGAAATCGGCCGCGGCTCGCGTCCCGACACCTGCCCGGTCGCCCTGCTCGAGACCTGGATGCGCCTGGGGCGGATTTCCCATGGACCGCTGTTTCGCCCGATCGCGCGCAAGAACGGCGGCGTCTCGTCCGAGCGGCTGACCGACAAGCACGTCGCCCGCCTCGTGCAAAGATGCGCGATGCAGGCTGGAATTCGCGGCGATCTCACTGAGGGCGAGCGGAAGCGCGCTTTCGGCGGCCATAGCTTACGCGCCGGCCTCGCCTCCTCGGCGCAGATTGAGGAAGCCCATGTGCAAAAGCACCTCGGCCACGCCAGCGCCGAAATGACCCGCCGCTACCAAAGGAAACGCGATCGCTTCAAGGTCAATCTCACCAAGGCCGCCGGGCTGTAAGGAGCGCCAAAGCTGCTGGTCGTTCGACCAACAACGGAGCCTGGTCGAGAGTGGACGCGTCCCATCACCCGGCCCTCTTGCGTTCTCGCGCCGCCTTGGCCGCCTTTCCGCGCAAAAGGGCCATCAGCACGGGACCGAGCGAGAACTGCCCTGCCCTCGCCTTGGCGGTCAAAACGCGCAAATAGCCGCCGGCGGATTTGATTTCCTCCCCGCGCTGCAGGATCGCGGCGATGACGATCGACGCATCGTGCTCGCCCAAGACCTCCAGCGCCTGGGCCCAGGCGTCAGGCGAGACGCCAATGGCGCTGCGAACCACTGCCGCCGTTGCCGCAAGATCCCGCCACGAGGAAATTCCACCTGAGGCGAAGTCGAGGATATCCGGACAGGCCTCGAGCACCATCCCCAGCGGATAGGTTCGCGCCGATCCTGGCTTTTGCTCGGGCCTCTGCACCCCCGTTGGGGAGATTTCGGGCTTGGGCGCTGATGGAGCCCCGGCTTCCTGGTCATTGAGCCCGGACGGATCGGCCCCGCCTTCTCGAAGGCTAGGTTCAAGATCAAAAATATTTGTAGTTTGATTCTGTATGTGGCGCTCACTTTGGGACTCATTGGCGCTCATATTTTCGGCTTTTACATGAGTTTCCAGAAGCTTGCGGATTTCGGCGGCGAGCAGGGCAAGTTCGCTCGCCAAAGCCTCTAAGTCGGCGCGCAACAGATTGCGCGCGTAGCGGCCGGAGAGCGTCGCATAGCGCAGATGAAAGCCTTCCCAGTCGCCCGGAACGCCCTCCTCTATGCCGGTCGCGATCATCTTGGCGATGTCGCGCCGCGTCAGCGTGATTTTTTCGCGCAGCAGCGCCATAGCCCGGTTCTCGGCGCGCACCTCCTCGGCGAGGTTTTCGATCTCCTCGGCGCGCGCGACCAGCGGCGAGAGGTCGAAGCCGAAGGCGTCCTCGATCGCGCCCCCCTGCCCTCTTCTGGCGAAACGTTTGCCGTTCGGAGAGTCGCGGCGGATGATCAGCCCGGCGTCGACGAGACAGGCGAGATGGCGCCGCAGCGTCGCCGGCGCCATGCCGTGGGCGCGGATCGACAGCTCCTTGTTGGAGGGAAACACGACGATGCCGGGGCCGGACGAATCAGCTTCGCCAGCCTTGGTGTCGCTTGCCGGCAAAGTCAGCGCCGTCTCCTGATGGAAGGAGAGCAGCGCGTGCAGCACCGACAGCGCTCGGTCAGTGACGGCGAGCGGCTCCTTAGCCTCGGTGAGCGCCCGAAACAGCCGCCATTTGTGCACGACGGTTTCAGATGCGCCGGGTTTTGCGGCGAAATTCTCGGTCGCGGCCTGGCTTGCCACCATGGCGAGCGACAGCGGCCGCCGCCCGAAGGGCGTCGTTGGTTGTGTCTGCATGATCCTTTGCCTCGTTCAGGCAAAAGAAATCTGCTCGCCGAAACGGCGCCGACTCTTGACAGCGATTCGCGGAAGTGATTCTCTTTAGTTGCTACACTTATCGAGAGGCTTCCGGAGCGGGAACGTTTCGGGGGCCTTTTCTTTTGCGGGTTCACCTCGCGTGAATGGATGGAAAAAACAAACTGGGTACTCTTGACCGGCAGAGCGCCTACAAAGAGGCCGGTCACGCATTCGGGGAAGACAGCTGAGAGCTGTGATTATTCAGCCCGATCCGCGTCTCTCCCGATAATCCCGGTATAGGTTCGGCAACTCCCTGAGCAGAAAGTCTCCGAAATCTGGCGCCGCTTTTTCATCCACAACAAAGGTACTGCGGCTGGCTCGGCGCCGGAAGGTCGCGATTCGCCGTCCTTCGTCGTCACTCCAAACCTCTTCCTCTTTGTTGGCTTGAGGTTTCACGTCGAGCGCCGCCAGGAAGGAAACAAATCGGGTGTCACTATCGGCTGCCATGAAGGCTTGTTCGTTCGCGAGCTTGTGCACCATCGAATCAACATCGTGTGAGGCAAGTTTTTCGGCCAATGCTGACCATCGCGGGCGCCCGGTTTTTGGCGCGGGCCCAATCAGTTGAACAACTTTGAGAGGGATGGCGCGTCCAATCGAAATCAGGCGCGAGAGTTGCGTTTTTTCGACGCTTAGTGCGGCCATGATCACGTCGCGATCAAAGCCGCGATCTTCAATCGTCACCGCAAACATCGCGCGCTCGATATAGCTGAGTTCTAGGCGCGCTGAATTCTCTTGGCCTTGTGCAACGACGAGTTCCGAATCGGATAGTTCGCGAACGACGGCGCGCACCGGCTTTCCGAGCTCGAGCGCGGCCCGCAAACGCCGATGGCCGTAAGCCACTTGGTACCGCCCGAGTTTTTCGGGATGCGGGCGAACCAAGATGGGAACCTGCTGTCCATGCTCGCGAATCGACGCGACTAAGGCAGCATGTTCCTCGGAAGGCTCTCCAAGCCTGTCGCTAATGAACGACGACTCGATCAGAGTTGATTCAATCTCCACAATTGCATCGCCCGCCGCGATTAGTGCACGGGCTTCCTCAGCCGCATGGGCCAGCTTTCCCAAGGATCGCCCCATCGCACCGACGGCGCCTGATCGAACCAACTGCTTCGGTGTTTCGCCGCCGTTTGTGGCGTCAGGCAAAGCGATGTCGGCAGAGTTGCCATCTGGCAACGGCCGGTCCTTCGCAGTTAACAGGGCACGAAGAGTATCTTTGCGGCTCACTGTGCTCGCCCCCATGCAGCTAGCATCAACGCTTCGATTTCAGTGTTGACGGCGTCCAGCGACTCCAGAGCCCGATCGTAGGTAGCACGCGTGAAGTTTTCGCGGCCCACCTCGTAGAGTGTCTGCTTGGACAACCCCGCGTCGGAAATCGCGGTAGATTTCAGCATCGTGTTAGTGAGAACGCGCTCGCGAAAGAGTGAACGCATGAATGCGACCATTTGCGTTTGCGGCCCATCAGATGGCTCGTAGCGCGTCACCACATATCGAATGAAGTCGTAATCGAGATCGGCACCGGCCTCCTGCACCACTGATAACAAGTCAGACGCCATTAATAGGAACTGGCACATCGACATCACGTCCAACATCTGTGGATGAACCGTGATCAGGATCGACGTGGCGGCACATAGCGCACCTAGCGTCAAGAAACCCAACTGCGGAGGACAGTCGAGAATCATTGCGTCATAGCGACCTTCAAGCTCTCCCAAGGCGGTCGCAATTCGACCAAAAAATGCTTCGGTTTCACCTTCAACAAGCGCTTTAGGGGTGTCGTGCTCGAACTCCATGAGTTCGAGATTCGCCGGGACAAGGTCGAGACCGGAAAAATACGTCGACCGCACTATCTTTTCGAGCGATCGCCTTTCGTCATCGTAACGGATCGCGCCATACAAAGTCTCGTTGGGCCCGATGTCGAATTCTGGCTGATAACCGTGCAATGCAGTGAGTGAGGCTTGCGGATCAAGATCAACGGCAAGCACCCGATACCCCTTAAGCGCCAAGAATTGGGCGAGGTGGGCGGCAGTCGTCGTCTTGCCGGAGCCCCCTTTGAAATTCACGACCGACAGAACTTGGCATCCCTCACCATCGACCCTGTGGGGAAGGTAACGTTTGCCCTTTCCGCCTTCTTCCAAAAGCGTGCGCAATTCGTTGATCTGATCGAGTGTGTAGGAGCGCCGCCCGCCAGTACTGATCTCCGGCTGAGGCCCCTTGCCGCTCAAGGACAGCTGGCGCAAATAGCCATCTGCTATTCCGATCAGTTTCGCGGCCTCCCCCGACGAGAAACTTCTGAGCGCTTTTTTCGATTCTGGCGGAAATAACGTCTTGCGGAGCTCGTTAAGCTCTTGCGACAAAGCGCTCCCGTCCGCTGCAATGACCGACGTCATTTTTGGCTTGAGGGCATCCATGGCTGATCGTTTCTCCGCTTTGCGACAAAGTTACGCCGAATTCGCAAATCGCGCTTGGGCAGCGTAACTATCACAACCTGATTCTGCTCTTGATGCAACAATTAATGGGTTAACGGGTATTAACCATTCTGTCACGGCAACCGAGTTGCCAGCTGGCAACGAAATTAGGTGCGGCGGAGGAGGTGAAGGCCGCCTCACGAAGTCGGCACGAAAAGCGACGGCTGCGGGGGCGTCGCTCTGCACACGTCTGCCTCATGGGCAGCCTTTCGCAAATCTCCACACCGGAATTCCCATCTTGCGAGCTTTGTCCGCGAGGTTCTCGACGATCCCGGAACCAGGGAAGACGATGATTCCGATCGGCAGGGCTTCGAGCATCGCGTCGTTTCGCTTGAACGGCGCCGCGTTCTTGTGCCGGGTCCAATCCGGCTTGAAGGCGACTTGCGCGACTTTGCGGCTGTCCGCCCAGCAGGCGGCAATGCGCTCCGCACCCTTCGGTCCAGCTCCGTGGAGAAGGACCATGTCCGGGTGTTTCGTGCGAACCTTGTCGAGCGCTTCCCAGATGCGAAGGTGGTCGTTGCAGTCAGGTCCCCCCGCAAAGGCGATCCGAGGGCCAGGCGGCAGGAGCACCTGTGTCTCGGCCAGCTTCCTGGCGTTGAGAAAATCCCGGCTGTCGATCATCGCCGAGGTCAATGCGCGGTGATTGACCTGCGATCCTGAACGCGGACGCCAGGACGAACCGGTCTCGGTCGCATACAGATCGGCGAGATGGTCGCGGAAGAATTCGAAGGCGTTGCGGCGCTCGGTCAACGTCAGCCCTTGGGCGATCAATCGCTCCAACTCGACCGAACGAATTTCTGAGCCGTCCTGTTCGGTGTGGGAACGACGTTGCGCGGTTTCATTGTCGTCGAGATCGCGGCCGATGCGATCCGCTTTGCGGTGGAAGAGGTTCACGAAGGACCAGAGTAGATCGGGAAGATCGGCCTCGAGCCGCGTGTCGATGAAAAGCCCCGACAAGGCTTCGACGACAGATTCGAGCGCCAAAGTCGCGGCGTCGGAGGAGGGCAGGGGGCGGGGATCGGGCTCGTCCTCGAAGGGTCGATAGCCATGAAGAGCGAGCTCGTCGAGAAGATGCGGGGAGGGCAATCTTGCGTCGTGATCCGAATGAGGCCCGTCAAAGGGCGGGGTGGAGATTTCGTTGATCATGGCGTTGGCTCTTTCGCTTATGGCCGCGCCGATCGCGGCCTGACAGCGATATCGAGCCACAGGCGGAACCCGCCGCACCCGAAGGGCCGAAGCAACGCGGAGGACGCTTCCCGCCGACTTGTTTGTTCCGCGAGGAATGCCCGCCGCGAAGCGGCCGGGCAGGGGAAAGAAGTCGGCGGGAAGCGTTGCGGCTAGCGAGCCGCTTGTGGCGTCATCGCTGCTCTATCAGGCCGGCGCGCGGCCCTTTTGCGAGAAGGCGTCGCCCATTGAACGAACGTCGGCGCCCCGTTGTGACCTCGTCGGTCAACTTCACCACGGGCGTCCGAGGCGGAAGGAAAGCACGGCTCAAAATTGAGCGATCCGTCGTTACGCGCCGGCTCCATTCACGGCCGTTTCGTCATAGTGCGCGAGCGCGAGCCAAGTCGTCATGCTCAAAGGCGCTCGTCATCCGGAGTATCTCAGCTGGCCTGGCGCCGACTGCGACGGCGACATCCCGCCAGTGCGAGACCGCTGCGCCGACTCCGCGGATGACGTTACGCGCCGCAGCGAGCGTCAGTCCGAAATATTCCGCGGCGCTCTCGACAAGAGCAATCGAGCACGTGCCTTCGTCCAGATTGATGTTGGTCGACAGGATACGCGCCTTCACATCCGTCGGCGTCTGTGCAGGGCGGCGCGGTAAAGGAACGTCGGAATTCTCGGTTGGCGTTGCCCCAAGAGGCGGTGTTATCTCGATGGAGCGCGTGATTCGTCGACGAGCGGTGACTTGCGAAACGCGTCGAGGACGATCATTGGAGACGAGCCTTTATGCGCCGGTGAAGCGCTTCCTCGAAGGCTTGGGCTTCGAGGTCAAGGGCGAGGTCTGCGGCTGCGATATCGTGGCGGTAGATCGCGGCGCGCCGATCGCGCTGGTGATCTGCGAATTGAAACTGAGCTTCACGCTCGATTTGGTCCTTCAGGCCGTGGACCGTTCGACCGCTTGCGACGAGGTATGGCTCGCCGTTCGCGCCTCACTGCGCGGCCGCGGCCGCGAATCCGATCCGCGGGTCAAACGACTTTGCCGTCTGCTCGGCTTCGGCCTGCTCTGCGTGTTCAACTCCGGCAGGGTGGAGGCTCTTGTCGAGCCGGCGCCATGGCGGCCCAGGCACAATGCGAAACGCCGTTCTAAAATTCTCGACGAGCATCGGCGGCGCAAGGGAGATCCCACGACCGGCGGGGCCACGCGTCGACCGATCATGACCGCCTATCGTCAGCAGGCGCTGGCATGTGCGGCGGCGTTGGCGCGGGCGCCGGCGCGGCCTCGCGACCTAAAAGGCGCCATTCCGGACGCGCCGAAAATCTTGCTCCACAACGTCTACGGTTGGTTCGTCAGGGTCGAGCGCGGCGTCTATTCGCTCTCCGAGGCAGGAAAGGCTGCAATTATTTTATGGAAAGCGAATCTGCCCGAGCCGCCCGCCGATCTTCCCGGTGAGCCTCAAAAAATTGCTGTTTCGGCTTGAGGGAGGCTTGGGAGTCGATCACAGGTATGACTGCGGAGATCGTGGCGGCCTTCGTCGCCAACAACTCCACGCCGATCGCGGAGCGGCCATAAGCTTGCGGTGTGGAGGATGGGCAGGACGCGCCCAACGCTGCGCCGATCGACGCCGCCGGTCACATGAGCGCGTCATCTACCTCACCCAGACGCACGATGATCACGGCATCGTCGAACTCCCCAAGCGCAGGATCCCCAGTCCGAGAGAACGCTACTGCCCCACAGTTATCCGCATTGCTGGCGAGAACTGCCGCGACAGAACGAGCCTTGAAGGCGTCACGACATTCCTGAGGCTCGCCCGCGACCATCTCACCATCGACATATCGGAATGGCAAAGCCACGAAATAGGTTACTTGCGACATTGCGGATCTCCTACAATTCCCCTTCGCCACGCTCGAAGGCGCCTTGCCGCGCGGCCCGCGCCCGCTCGGACTCGCTGGGCCCAGTGCCGCCCTCAGAAAAATAATAGGGCTGCCCCGTGATGACGTGGGCGGCTCCGTCGATCGCAACCACAACCATCTGCAAAGCGTGATAGATGACGCCATAAGACTTGGCTGAGCTTGCGGCTCGAATTGCTGCTCCGCGGCAGCGCCTCATCTCGCCAATGAGCGGCCCCGGGTTTTCGAGGCGATCAGGCTTTTTTCGGTAGACCACGGCGCTGCCCTCATGTTTGTTCCTATTTTGTTCCTGCCTTAAGCAGAGTCAAGCGTGCGCTTGACAATAAGGGAGATCGCTGTCCCCATCGGTCGTAACCGAGAACCGAGAAAGATCGCCTCTGTCGAGACCGGAATGAATGCCGTCAAGAACTGCCGCCACTCGCATTCGGAGCGTGCAAGCCGACGTAGCGCGTAGATCGCTGTTGAAGTCAGAGCATAGCGACGAAACCATTCCTGCGTCGACGCCCCTCGCTTCGGCCCGCGCCAGGAGACGACGCGCCGCGGTGCGGCCGGGGGCGTCATTGTCACAAGCAACAAAGAGGCGCCGCAAACCGCAAGGAAATTCCCATGCCGCGAGGTGCGCAGCGGAGAGCGCGGCCACCATGGGTAGCTCGGGCATAGCGCTCTTGAGAGAGAGAACTGTCTCGATTCCTTCGCCGACGACAGCGACCTCATCGATCTTCCCGAATCGCACGCCATGCCCGAGAATGGCGCCGAGCGAACGACGCGGTGACGAAACGCGCGCTTTGTCCTTGCGCGTCGGGTCGAGAAATGTTCGATGAACTCCGGTGACCTCGCCGCTGTTGTCAGTGACGGCGGCGACGAGCGCCGGCAATCTTTGGGGCAGCGAGTCGGGCGTGTCCCGATAAAGCAGCCCCTGGTGATAGCGCAGCGGCGCGTCATCGAGATCGGCGGTAATTTTTCTTGCACGCAAATAGGCTTCGGCTGGCGTGCCGGCGATCAGGTTTGACGCTGCCCAGATTTTTCGGGCGAGCACAACCGTGTTGCACTCCCCCCATCGCCTGTCTTGTCGGACCGATGAGGGCGCCCGCGGCACCCGCAAAAAGCGCTTGGCCTCATCGAGCGTGTCGCGAAAGGACGTGAGACCCTCCCGCGCACGGATGAGGTCGAGAAGGTCGCCATGTTCCCCCGTCGCGCCGTCAGTCCAACGTCCACGCGCGCCCTTGCCGTAGAGCGGGCCTTTCAGCCGCACGTACAGGCTGCGGCCGGCGTGGTTGTTCACGTCGCCGACAACCCAGTAATTGCCGCAGCGGCGACCGTTCGAAAGGTAGTGCCTGCAGACGGCCTCGACATGCTTGGCGAGTCCGCAGGACAGAGTCCGGGCGGGGCTTTCCATGATCGCCTCCGCCTTACGAACTGACGCGGGTCGCAGGCGCGACACGGAGCAGGGGATAGAGCGCGAGAAGCTTCTCGACGATCCTCAAAGCGTCATCGCCGAGCGGCACGAAGAGCCGCAGCTTCCACGCGATGATTTCCGAAGTCAGGCCCTGCGCCTTCAGCCGGTCGACCAAGGTGTCGCCGAAGCCCACAAGTTCGAGCCGGTGACGGTTCATGACCAAAGAGCGCTTGAGGACGAGTCCTTCGGCCAGAACGAGCCCCGCGCCGTCTTGCATGACCGCGGCGATGGCGGCAATCGGCGCAAGGGCAGGGGCGCCGGAGCCCGTCGCATCCATGAGAACGGCGGCGCTCGCAGGCGAGACGAGCCGGCCGATGACGCGTTCGCCATCTTCGGTCTGCAGGCGATAGACCCGCGCCGCCTCGTCGGGGAGCCGGTTCCAAACCGGAAGCAAGAGGCCGGTCACGATATGAAAAGTGCTCTCGGTCAGCTTCGGTAGAGAAGCGACCTCGGCCTCCCACGCCCGCCGGAATTCTTCCGAGCTTGTTTCGCGCCAATGCGAGCGCTCCAGGGCCTCGACGGTGACCACATCGGCATGCGTCGGGCGCAGCAGGCGGACCCGCGGCTGAACCGAGCCGTCGTCCTGCATCAACGCCGTCGCCGGCAATTTGACGGCGGCGCGACCAGACTGCTCGTTGGTCATCAGTCGCGACTTTTGCGAGGCGGTCGCATATTCGAACGCCTCGTCGAGCGCGGTGATCCTCGTCTTGTCCTTGCGAAGGATCGTCAGCAGCTGCGTCTCAGCCCCGCTCTTTCCATGCACAGAGATTGTCTGGCGGTGCGTGACGACGAGGCTTTCGGCCATCAGCGTCTCGACGCCGACATCGAAGACGCCAGCCTGGATCGCCGCCTCGACCTGCGCCTCCATCAGCCCCTCGAACACCTCGAAGAGAAGATTCTGGAGCGCGATCGGCAGCGCGAGGATGCGGTTGAGGAACGTCGAGATCGGCGGCAACTCCTCCTTGAGGCTGCCGTCCTGATCGGTGAGATCCAGACCCGTTGCCTCCTCGAAACGCGTCAGCGAACATCCTTCGACCTTGCCGGCATAGACGAGCTGATAGAGCTGCCGCAGCGCCGTGCGGCCGTAGGGCGATTCGAGATTGTCCTCGGGCCGGAAGAGGCCCTGGCCGCCGGTCTGGCGTTGCCCCCGCGTGATGGCGCCGAGCGTGTCGAGCCGCCGGGCGATCGTCGAAAGAAAGCGCTTCTCGCCCTTCACGTCGGTCGCGACGGGGCGGAACAAAGGCGGCTGCGCCTGATTGGTGCGGTTCGTGCGCCCGAGGCCCTGGATGGCGTTATCCGCCTTCCAGCCGGGCTCGAGCAGGTAATGGACGCGGAGCCTCTGATTCCTGGCGCTGCGCTCGGCGTGATAGGAACGGCCCGTGCCGCCGGCGTCGGAAAAGACGAGGATGCGTTTCTCGTCGTCCATGAAGGCTTGCGTCTCGCCAAGATGGGCGGAAGCCGGCCGGTTCTCGACGCAGAGCCGATCCGAGCCCCGGGCGTCAGTCTTGCGGACGATTCGCCGCGAGCGGCCGGTGACCTCGGCGACCATCTCGGTCCCAAAGCGCTGCACGATTTGGTCGAGCGCGCCCTGCACGGCGGGGAGAGCTGCGAGGTGCTCGATCAACCGATTGCGGCGCTCCACGGCTTCGCGCGATTGGACGGGATTGCCGTTCTCATCGACGACCGGGCGCGACTGAAGATCGCCGTTCTCGTCGGAATAGACCTCGTAAAGCTGCGTCGGGAACGAATGGGCGAGATAGTCCAGAACATATTCGCGGGGAGTGATATCGCAGGAAAGATCGCCCCATTCGGAAGCTGGGATTTCCGCAAGGCGGCGCTCCATCAGCGCTTCGCTGGTCGAGACGATTTGGATCACGGCAGCGTGACCCGCCGCCAAGTCCCGCTTGATCGAAGCGATGAGGCTCGGCACCTTCATCGCCGTGATCAGATGGTTGAAGAAGCGCTGCTTGTTGGATTCGAAAGCCGAGCGCGCGGCGCTCTTGGCGTTGCGGTTATAGGCCCTGCCGCCTTCGCCGGTGATATTGGCGGCTTCCAAGGCCGCGGTCAGATTATTATGGATGATCTCGAAGGCGCCGGCGTAGGCGTCATAGATGCGGATTTGCTCCGGCGAGAGCTGGTGCTCCAGCATCTCGACCTCGACCCCGGCGTAGGAGAGGGCGCGCGACGCATAGAGGCCAAGCGCCTTGAGATCGCGCGCCAGCACCTCCATGGCGGCGATCCCGCCCGCCTCCATCGCCGAGACGAAATCCTGCCTCGTCGCGAAGGGCATGTCCATTGAGCCCCAGAGCCCCAGGCGCGTGGCGTAGGCGAGATTGGCGACGGTCGTCGCCCCGGTGGCCGAGACATAGAGGACACGCGCATCGGGCAGGGCGTTTTGCAGCCGCAAGCCCGCCCGGCCTTGCTGAGAAGCGGTCTTCTCGCCGCGCTCGCCCTTGTCCCCGACGGCGTTAGCGAGGGCGTGAGCCTCATCGAAGACGATGACGCCGTCAAAATCCGCTCCCAGCCAGTCGATGATCTGCGCTAGGCGAGACGCCTTCAGCGCGCCGTCACGGCCCTGGCGTTCATCCGAACGCAGAGTCGAATAGGTCGTGAAGAGGATGCCCTCGGAGAGCTTGATCGGCGCGCCCTGCTTGAAGCGGGACTGCGGAACGATCTGCAGCTTCTCCTGACCGAGAGCCGCCCAGTCGCGCTGCGCGTCTTCGAGCAGCTTGTCGGATTTCGAGATCCAGAGCGCCTTGCGGCGGCCTTTGAGCCAATTGTCGAGGACGACGCCCGCGACCTGGCGTCCCTTACCAGCGCCCGTGCCATCGCCGAGATAATAGCCGCGGCGGAAACTCACCGCCTTCTCGGCGGCGTCGGGAGCTGCCGAGACCGTATCGAAGCTTTCATTGACGAGGAAGGAACCGGCGAGATGGCAGCTATGGGCTTCGCCGGCGTAGATGACGCTCTCGAGCTGCGCGTTGGACAAGAGCCCCGACTCGACAACGCTTTTCAGGAGATGCGGTTGATAGGAGGGTTTTGGCGGCGCGACCGATGCCATGGCGGCGGATTGCACGAGCGTCGTTGGATGCGGCTTGGCGCCCTGGATCCCGATCGACTGCACGGCATAGGGCTCGTAGAGCCCGGCGCTCAACGCGTCGCCTTCGGGCGCTTTCCAGTCGCGAGGCTCATAGGCGAGCTCGACGATCTCGCCAGGCGCCGTGATGCGCGAGGCGGGGACTGCAACAACACCTTTGCTTGAAAGCGGGGCAGGGCGCGTTGACCCAGCAAACGTGAGCAGCGGGGCAGCGCCGCGAGTCGCAAAGACCGGCGTGATCGGTTTGACGGTCGCGACGACGCTACCGAGAACCGGCGCGTTGCCGTTGCCCTGCGCCTCCGCAACGAGAGGCGCGCGCGGCGGAATATCCCGCTGCACGAGCGCGAGCAATTCCGGAAGGTCAGCGACCGGACCGAACCCTTGCGGGAATTCTTTCGGGTTTTCAGCCGGCGTCTTGTCGAAAACCGTCAGCCTGCTCTCGACGCTTGTTCCATGCCGCGCGAAAAATCCGCGCGCGAGTGAGGCGGTGAAGACGAGCCGTCCGTGCTCCTGCAAACGCACAAAACTTCCGCGCCAGCTATTCGACGTCGGCGCAAAGTTTTCACCGGTGATGGCGACGAGTCGTCCGCCGGTGCGCAGACGCGAAAGGCTCGCGCGAATATGCTCGAATGTCGCGGCGGCGTGCCGCCCCTCGATCAGCGGCGACGAGGAAAAGGGCGAATTCATCAGCACGACGTTAGGGGCCAGATCGGCGTCGAGGCGATCATGCAGCTGCGCCCCGTCAAAGCGGCTGAGCGGCGCTCCCGGAAACAAGAGTTTGAGGAGATCGGCCCGGGTCTCGGCCCATTCGTTGAGGACGAGTTTCGCGCCCGCGAGCTCGGCATGGATCGCCAGCATTCCCGTGCCGGCGGAAGGCTCGAGCACGATGTCGCCAGCGCCCAGCCCCGCAGCGAGGCTCGCCACATAGGCGAATTCCAGCGGCGTCGAGAACTGCTGCAGCGCATGGCTTTCTTCCGAGCGCCGCGTTTCGCTCGGCAGCAGCGCCCCGATCTTCGAGAGCATCGCCAGGACCCGCGACGGCTCCCTGTTCGCGCGCGTGACCATCGCGGGGCCGTAGCGGCGCAGGAACAGGACCTGCGCCGCCTCCAACGACTCATAAGCGTCCTTCCAACGCCAGGCGCCCTCCGCGTCACTCGCGCCAAACGCGCCCTCCATCGCCGCGCGCAGGCCGACGACATTGATCGCCTGGCCCTTGGTTAGAAGGCCGACGAGCGCCTGTGCCGCCATCATCAGCGCGTGCGGCTTGTCGTCGGTCGCGAAAGAAAACTCGGCTTGGGCAACTTTGCTACGGACAGCAGCGAGGCTCGGGCTCATCGATCATCTCCGGGATTTTTGGGACCGGCCCGGGACGCTCTCTCTCATCGCTTCCCGGGCTCGCCCTTCCCGGCAAAGCCCTCTTGCTCTCACCCTCCTTGTCGTTCACCCGCGCGCCAGCCGTTTGTGCGCGAGCGGTCCGAACATCCGGCTGATCAGCGAAAGATCGCCGCTCATCACCGCGCGCACATAGTCCGCGAGCTCGGCGGGGTGATCGAGCAACGACAAGGGCGCGAGATGATTTCTGCCGCCCTCATAGTCGCGCCGACCTTCGCAAGTGCGGATCAGAATTCCGCTGTCGGCGCCCGTCGCAGGTTGGCAAACTTGGATGTAGACCCGATCATGGTGCATCGTGATCTCGCCGCTGACGGCAACGCCTCCTTGGTTCGAACGCAAATCATGCGAACCCTCGGGGAACCGCAGCTCCTTCGCGAGCGCGCGCAATGCGGCTCGCACCTCGCGATGAAATTTCCTCTTTTGCGCGCCGTCATAGGCGCAGAGTCGATACCAGTCGAACATGTTGACCTCCGCATAAGAAAAGAGCCCGCCGGCGAGGGCGAGCTCTGTACTTCGATGTTGAAGGTGGATGGGCTGGCGCCGGTTATTCGGCGGCGGCGGGATAGTCAGGACTTTCGATTGACTCTTCGAGAAAGGCCGGCAGCCCCTCGTCCTGCGTGGTTGAGGGATCGCCCGCGGGCGCGCCTGGTTCCTGGATCAGGGGCGGTGCGTCGAGGTTCGGCGTGCGCAAACCCTCGGGCAGCCATCCCGTTCCTTGCAGAAGGCGCTCAGCCTCAGCGGCCATGTCCGCCTTCTTCAGGTGAGCGATCATCTCCGCCGTCTCGTCGCCCTTCGCCTCCCGCACCGCCGCCAATATGTGCGCCTTGGTGACCTTGCCGAAGAAGCTCTCCACGGTGGCGCTCCAAGAGGCGCGCATGTCGAGCGCGATATGTTCTGCGAGTCGATCGGCATGCTGGAGCACGCCGGTTCGTCGCTCCCAGGGCATGTTCAGAGCGTTGACGCTGAGGCCGATGCACAGCGCGAAGAGTTCGGCGCGAGCGCTCTCGTCCTGCGCAAGAAGCCACGACCAGAGATTGGCCGGATCGGCGGGCAGACGCATCTGCCAATTGCCGAACGACTCGAACAGGGTCCGCGCCGCAAGACTGTCGCCAATGCCGGGGGCGTGCGAACCGAGCGTCACGCTGCGCTCGGAGAGATCGAGACAGGAGTGGGAACTCGCACTGTAGAAAGCGTTCAGCGCCAGAGCGTGCGTCGCGGCGAGAAAAGCGGCCTGCGGATTGCTCGCCAGGCCCAGGCGCATAGCCACGGTGCGATGGGCCGAGAGCTCGACGACCATGAGCCCAGAGAGCTTTGGCGAGGTTTCGACCTCTTCCTCGGTCGGCTCCGGCGAGGCGAGGCCTGTCTCCGTGTCGGCGCCCACCATGGCGCCGTCGGCGCCCGATTGGGCGCCGGATCGCAGCTCCCCCGCCGCGGCCAGTGCGCCACCCTCCTTGCGAGCTTCGTCCTCGGGGCGGACGAATCCGCGCTCGACCTTGAGGCGGCCGTCGTGATCGATACTGACGAAGACGCCCGCGCGGGCGATCTCGGCCCGGTCATAGATTGACGGACGCTCGTCGATCGACGCGATCTCCACCTCGAGTTCGGCCATGCGTTGATCGGCGTCCTCCGGAATCTCGTCGGCGCTCTCCTGCTCCTCGGACAGGCGATTGTATTCGGCGACCGCTGCGTCGTAGCGCGCCTGCTCCTCTTCCGTGATCGGCGCTTGGGTCCCCGGCAACCGCCGCAGGCCCGTGGTGTGGCCATAGGGAAAGTCGATCGCGATCTCGGACCACTTCCAACCCTCGGCGCGGACTTCCTCGGCTGCGCGCTCGAGGTTCTCGCGCGCGAGTCGATCGAGCAGGGCGGCATCTTGCAGCCAACCTCCGTCATCGCGGTTGAAGAGGTCGCGCAGCACGACGCCGCCCGCCGTCTCATAAGCCTCAATGCCGACGAACTGGCCGCGCTTGTCGGAGGCCCGAACCGCGCCTTGCGTCAACTGGCGGCGGATCGCATAGGGTCCCTTGTCGTAGGAGCGCGAGAGCGCGTCCCAGACTTCCTCCTGCCGCGCGTGATCGTCGGTCACGCAAAAGGCCATGAGCTGGTCGAGCGACAATTCTTCGCCGACATAAAGGTCGAGCAGTTTGGGACTCGCCGCGGCGAGTTTGAGACGCTGACGCACGATCTGCGCGCCGACGAAAAACCGCGCCGCGATGTCGTCGATGCTCAAGCCCTGCTCATGCAGGTTCTTGAAAGCCCGGAATTGATCGAGCGGATGCAGCGCTTCGCGCATCGTGTTCTCGGCGAGGGAGTCTTCTTCCTCGACACCGTCGGTCTTGACGATGCAGGGCACGGGCGCGTTCTTCGCGAGGCGCTTCTGCTTGACGAGAAGTTTTAGCGCCGCGAGCCTCCGCCCGCCGGCGGTCACGGTGTATTTTCCTTTCTCCACGCCGTCGCCATCGACGAGCGGTCGGACGCTCAACGACTGCAGCAGCCCGCGCCGGGCGATGTCCTCGGCCAAATCCTCGACGCTCACTCCCGCCTTGATGCGCCGCACATTCGCGTCCGACGCCACGAGTTTGTCCAGCGCAATATCGCTTGCACCCACCAGCGTGATCTTCGACATGTCCTTCGACTCCGCGAAGGGCGGACGAAAGCCTCTCTCTCGCCCCCTTTCCCTTCGCAGAGCCCGAAGGGCCCTCTCGCTCTCAGGCGGCCGCCTCCCTCGCTCCACAGACAGGCAAGTTGCACACATCCGCTCCAGCGCGAGCGTAAGCCTCTGCGACCGCGTCGAGCGGCGCATAAGAAAGCGCGTTTGCCGCGCGACAAACAAGGTGAGAGTCCAGCGTCAATCAGGATGAGAATCGCGCGGGGGTTGGCGTGACGGAGGGAGGGCGTAGCCCGTCCGAAGTTACGCCAACCCCCCGCGCGCGGCCCCGAAAAACGCCTGTCTGGCGGTCGTGAGGGCTGGGTGAAGGGTCGGTTTTCCGTCTGGGAGGACCGATTCGTTGCCTGGCCGCCATGTCACCGATCGTCAGAAGAGGCTCTTCATGCAGTTTCGCAAAACCTATCCCGCCGCCATCGCGGCGGCGAAAGCCGGATTCAGCCCGGCGACCGCCTACAGGCTGGAAAAAGATCCCCGGCTCCCCTCGCAAAAGAAAGCGCCACGGGGGCGCCGGCGACCCGATCCGCTCGAAAACATATGGGACAGCGAGGTCGTCCCAATGCTGAAGGCGGCGCCGTCCTTGCGGCCGATCGGCGTCTTCGAGGAGCTGCGCCGCCGGCATCCCGACATGAGCCCCGGCATGCGGCGCACGCTGGAGCGGCGGATCCGGACCTGGCGCGCGGTCCACGGCCCCGAGCAGGAGGTGATTTTCCGCCAGGAGCATCCGCCGGGCCGCATGGGGCTCTCGGACTTTTCCGACATGCGCGATCTTGGCGTCAGCATCGCCAGCGAGCCGCTCGATCATCGGCTCTATCACTTCCGCCTGCCGTTCTCCGGCTTCGAGTCCGCCCATGTCGTGCTCGGCGGCGAAAGCTTCGTCGCTCTGGCGGAAGGATTGCAGAACGCCCTGTGGACGCTCGGCGGCGCGCCGCAGCAACATCGCAGCGACAGCCTGTCCGCCGCCTTCCGCAATCTCGACGACGATGCGCAGGAGGATTTGACGCGTCGCTACGAGGCGCTGTGCGCTCATTACGGCATGACGCCGACCCGCAACAATCTGGGCGTCTCGCACGAGAACGGCTCCATCGAAAGCGCCCACGGCCATATCAAGCGTGCGCTCGAGGACGAACTGCTGTTGCGCGGCTCGCGGGACTTCGACGACCTTTCGGCCTGGCGGCGCTTCGTCGACGAACTGATCGGCCGCCGCAACGCCCGCAACGCCGCGCGCATCGATCTCGAACGCGCCGCGCTCAAAGAACTGCCGGCGCGTAAAACCTCCGATTACGAGGAGGCGCGCGTCACCGTGACCTCGTCGAGCGCCTTCACGCTGCGCAAAGTGTTCTACAGCGTGCCGTCGCGCCTGATCGGCCACAAGCTCTTGGTGCGGCTTTACGACGATCGGCTCGATGTCTTTCAAGGGACGACGCATCTCTTCACCTTGCGGCGCGGGCGATCCGGCCCCAACGGCAGACACGGCCATGTCGTCGATTATCGGCACGTCATCCGTTCCCTGCGCCGAAAACCCATGGCGCTGCTCAATCTCGTTTATCGTGAGCAGCTCTTTCCAAGGCGCACCTATGCGAAGGCCTTCGACGCCTTATTGGCGGAGGTGGGAGAAAAGCCCGCCTGTCGCACGATGGTCGGCCTGCTGGCGCTCGCCCATGAACGCGCCTGCGAGGCGGAACTCGCCCACGCCATCGACGCCGAACTCAACGCCGGGCGCCTGCCGGACCTTGCCGCGCTGAGCCAACGCTTCGCGCCCAAGACCGCAGCGGCGCCAAAGGTCGTCGTCGCGCTTCCCGCGCTCGCCGTCTATGACGCGATCGCCTCCGTCGCAGGAGAAGCAGCATGAAGGCGAACGACAAAATCGACGCTGCCCGTGTCGACCTCATGCTTTCGGAACTGCGTCTCTCCGGCGTCAAGCTCGTCTGGAGCGCGCTCGCCGTGACCGCCGACAAGGAGGGCTGGCCCGCCGCCCGTTTCCTCGCCGCCCTCGCCGAGCAGGAGATCGCCGACAGAGGTCAGCGCCGCTTCGCTCGCCATCTCGCCGAAGCGCGGCTACCACCCGGCAAGAGCTTGGATGCCTTCGACTTCGACGCCGTGCCGATGGTCTCCAAGGCGCAAGCGAAAGCGCTCGCCGCCGGCGACGCCTGGCTCGAAAAAGGCGCCAATCTGCTGTTGTTCGGGCCACCCGGCGCCGGCAAGTCGCACCTCGCCGCAGCGCTCGGTCTCGCGCTCATTGAAAACGGCTGGCGCGTGCTCTTCGCCCGCACCACCGACCTCGTGCAGAAACTGCAAGTCGCGCGGCGCGACCTCGCCCTCGAAGCGGCAATCGACAAACTCGACAAATATCATCTGCTCATCCTCGACGATCTCGCCTATGTCGCCAAGGATCAGGCGGAAACCAGCGTCCTCTTCGAGCTGATCAGCGCCCGCTACGAACGACGTTCCCTGCTCATCACAGCAAATCAGCCTTTTGGCGAATGGGGGAAAATCTTTCCCGAGCCGACGCTTTCATGATGCCTCCTTTTTTGAGCGTCTCATGCGCTGCACGTGAGCGCGAAGCCTATCAATTTGTTCTGCTGAGAGGTCGATTTGCCACGGCTGGCCCTTTGTTAGTTGATGGCCCGCCAGGAGGCCTCGAGCAAGATAATCGAAAATCGTCTGCGGCGTCACGCCGAGGGCCGCGGCGGCACCCTGGATCGAATAGCTGCCGTCCGGCCACCGCAGTGGGTTGGGGTCGACGCCGTTGATTTTTACCGTTGGAATGCCCCAACGGTTGCGCAGCAACCAGACATTGTCGCCCTTGAATGCGCAGCCGCGCGCCGCGACAAAGCCTTCTTGATTCAGGATTTCCGCGATCTCCTTGTCCATCTTGCCCGCGGCATTGAGTTGCGTGATTCGCCGCTGCAGCCCGTCTAGATCAACATGGTCGCCGTAAGCGTGAACGCGCCTCGGCAAGCAATGTTCGCTCGTCGCGCCGGTCTGCCAAACGATCTTGAGCCAGATTTGGCCATGCGTGCGTTTTTGGTCAAGGATCACTTCACGCACGATGAAGCGCAGAATGCGCTTTCGGTCGGCGGCCGAAGTGGTGGTCGCGCGCCATATCCGCGGCAGGTTTTCGCCCAAGGTTTGCAGCGAGGCGCGATCCGCCTCGTGCAAGACGAGCGGCTCCTCTGATCGCCAGCGCGCATGCTCTTGATCAATCGCCTCGACGGCGCGCAGCTTCTCCTCCCAAACGCGTTCGAGTGATCGCGCCACGAGTCGATTTTCCGGTTCGACCGCGTCATATTGGCGGCGCGCGCGTTCGGCTTCGTAGCGGGCGCGTTCGCGACGGAGCGCCCATTGCCGTTCGAGTTGCCGGCTCTCTTCCTCCAGCTGCCCCATCGCCGCGAGCGCAATCGCAATCCGATCCGGGGCGAGGGCGTCGAGGAGAACGCCTTCAACGAACGCGTCAATGGGTAAGGCCCGCACTTCTTGGCACAAGGCGACGCCCCGCTGGTCCCGGTCAGATCGGCAGCAATAGACCGGATAATCGCCATTTGGGCCGGTGTAACGCAAGCTCATGCGCCGCCCGCAGCGCCCGCAAATGGCGACGCCTTGAAGCAGCGCCGAGCCTTTGCGCGGGGCGCCGGCGCGGCCCGCCTCATAACCGCTGGCGTTGTCCGCCAATCGCCGCCGGTTGGCCATGAACTCCTCCCAGCCAATGTAACCAGAGTGAGCGGCCTGCAAGCAAACCGCCCAATCCGTGACAGCCACCTTGACGGTTCCCCGGATTGACCCGGGGCGGCATTTCATCGGATCCCTCTGCCGGCGACCGTATACATAGGCTCCAGCATAAGCAGGATTCTGAAGAATATTGCGAACCCGCGCGCTATCGGCTTCCTGCCAGATGACGTCATGCGGGCTTGGTCCCAGGACCGGACGGACCGGCAATGGCAGGCCATTCGCCCGCAGAAAGCGCATCACGCCTCGGGCGCTTTGCAACTCCCGGAACTTGGCGAAGACAAGCTGGATGCGAGCCTGCACCTCTTCATCGGGATTGAGAATGATTGCCCCCGCCCGGTCGTAAGCGAGCCCGGCAGGCAAGGGCAGCCGGAGTTCGCCGCGAGCCGCTTTTTGACGCTCTCCCTGATGCAAGCGCATGCGAATCTGGTGGAGTTCCGCCTCGCTCATGATGCCGGACAGTCCGAGCAGCAGGCGATCATGATAGACTCGCGGGTCATACAGGCGCTCGCCATCGGCGATGAGCACGCCAAACACCGAGCACAGCTCGAGGAGCTGATGCCAGTCGCGATTGTTGCGCGCCAAGCGCGACGCATCGAGACTGATGACCAGACCGGCGTTGCCGAGGCCGATCTCGGCGATCAATTTCTGAAAGCCGTGACGCTCGACGCCGCCCGCGCCCGATTTTCCAAGGTCCTCGTCAATGACCTGAACGCGCTCATGAGGCCATCCCAAGCCGATGGCGCGATCGACGAGGCGATATTGCAGCTCCGTGCTCTCCTGGTGCTGACGCACCTGGTTCACCGACGATTGCCGGACATAGACATAGGCCAATTTGGCCCGATGCGCGGTCGTAAGGCGCTCGTCATCAAGGTTCGATGTCATCAGCATGAGCGATCTCCCTTGGCGCAGCGTCCTCCGCCCGCTGTACGCGGCGCATCAGTTGCGCCACCAGCTGGGCAAGCTGTGTTTGCGTCTCGGCCGGCAGATTCGGCCAAAGACGGGGTGCTAATGTCGGGAGCCGGCTGGTTACGCAGACCGGAATCGACGGCGGCAGAGACGCTACGCGACGTGGCAGGACTTGGATGGTCATCGCGAATCACCTCCTCGGCGAAGAGGGAGAGCTTCGCGTTCAAATGCCGCGTCAATGGGATCAGCGTGCGCACGCTGACGCGAGGCAGATCAGCTGCATTTTGATCCGCGGCGGGCGGCGCTCGGCCAAGGTCAGTGGAGGCAATCCGGATCGAACGCCTGCGTCCGTCAGGCAATTCGACAACCACAAAGGCGGGGCCCCGGCCCGAACGTTCCGACAAGACTGTAAACTGTTGACCAAAAAGAGAATGCCGGGAATCGGTGACGGTGATCACGCATCCGATCCGTCCGAGGATTGTATCATCCTGCCTTGTCCGGCGATCAGGCCATGACCCTCGCCGCCATCGACAGGCTCGTCCACCACGCGACCATCTTCGAAATGAACGTCGACAGCTATCGACGAAAAGCAGCGATCAAAAAAGCGCAAGGACCAGGACGCCCCGCATCGCGCGCGACAATCAAAGCCGCATCCTGAGTGTCGCTCCGCGACAAACAAATCGAACGTCAAAAAATCTGCTTGCCTTATTGTCGCGCCGCGACAATCATCTCCCTACCGCGACCGCAAAGCATCATCCTGTTTGTCGCGCACCTCTCATCCAGATTGTCGCGCCATACGCGTTCCAGGGTGGCAGATCGGCCGGTCGCCCCACCGCTATCATCGGGCCACGAATCGCGAGTTCTGCTACTTCGCCGAGATCCACTTTGCGGCTGTCGATCACGGGCAAGCCTGCGGCGATCGCCGTCGCTTTGACCGTCTCACAGTCATAACCGCTCAGCCAGCCGTTCTCGTAATGCAATGAAAAGCCGCCTCGTCCGATGAATAGATGTCCACCTTGAGTGGCGAGGGCTCTGGCGATAGCGTCGCTGTAGTCGTAGCTCATGAGCGAACCTCCGCGACGGGCGCGCGGGAGCCTCTCTCTCGCCTTCCAGCCCGTCGTGAAGTTCGGCTCCGCTCTGCCTCTCCCGCTTCGCGCAACGGTGCTGGTGAGCCACCCTTGCCGACGATTACGGGATGCTTTCGAAGTCCCGGGCGAGGCTGGCCGAATATGAAGCTAATTCAATAGCTCATATGCGCGGCGATGGAATCCCATGTTCCCGGGGGCCGCAGAAAGGCGGGTCGGCAAACGGCTGCCGGCGGGGAGGAAAGCTTTCCCCTCCCGCTCTTCCGGATCGCGGCTTACAAGCTTCCAATCAGCGACCCGTTGACTTCCAATTAGCCGGCAGCGATTGTTCCGATCGCCTGGGATTGGAATAGCATGTTCGAGCGTTTTGTGGAGCCGGGCAAGACCCCACCCTTCCTCTCGCTCTCGGCTCCTTCATTCATAGCCAGCCAAGGCACTGAAGACGGATCATGGGCACCCCAAGGGACCACTGAGCGCCATCCCCAGTCACGTAAAGAAGCAGGACAGATCATCCGCCATCGTTGGCACCAAGAGACTGCGGTCGAGGAAGAGGTTCCTCATCTCGCAGCTGGTTTCGGCGATCAGGAGGCATCCATGGCAGGCGGCGCCGTGAGTCGCCCGATCCCCGCTCCTGTCGTCGGGTTCATGATCGGCGCAAACGGGGTCATTTGAGCAAATCCGCAGGCGGTCCAAGGCGTTTTTGAGGATGTAGGCAAACCTCGGAGCCGTCGCGACAAGTCCCCCGAGGGTGCCCTGCGCACCGGCGCTCGCGGTATAAATAAGGATCCCGCAGCGGTCGACGTCGCCGCTCACTCGCATGCTGGACAGCGCGTAGACACGTTCCTTCAGCGAACTGGCCGGATAGCCGCAATCGAGAGCGATCTCGGCCATCAATGCGTGCGATATACTGTGCAGAAGTACGTAGGCCGTTCCAGGGTAGGCCGGTGCCTTCCCCGCAAATCGCTTTTGCCAGTGCCGGTATCCAGCCAGCAGCTTTTGATTGCGGACAGCCGTGGCCTCCTTTTGAAGCCATGCCGCAATAGCGGCGGCATCAAAATGGATGAAGATACCTTCCCCAAACTGCTCGATCGCCGGCAACCAGTCAGCATCACGGGATATCGGCGCGCCACGAACACTCAACTGAATATCTTCGATGTCCCCATCGGAGCCTGTGGGCGCCGCTTCAAAGCGCGTGAAGCCGTAGAGGCATGAAACCTCCCTCAGGCGATGCACCGCGACCAGGTTTTTGATTCCGGATAGGTCGATCCCAGCCTCAGGGTCTGCCCAAGCATCTCGCGGGAGGGTCTGTGCGTAGAGCTTTGCGGTCGGATGGTTCGCGCCGATCTCAGAACGGCCGCTGGCAAACGTATCGAACTCGGACAGCTTTGGCGAACGCGTGGCGTCTGTTTTTGCGCCCTCACGAATGCGCTGCAGCCTATCGAAAATGTCGCCGTCCGAATAAGGACCGAGCGACGCCGATACCTTTGGATTGAATTTCTTGGCTTGAGCAACATCCTGGACTGTTTGCACGCCAGCGAGATCGCCCGATAGCTCATCGACGAGCTGGCTGAGTTCGTCTTCCTCGGTAGGAAGCGAAATCACGGTGTGAACCTGCGGGAAGTAGGTATTCGTCGCGGTTCGCGTCAGGAGCTTGAGATTGTCCCCGCATCCTTCAGGGTCCCGGTCGAGCAGCCACGGGCGCTCGCCGCGGCATTTGCCGAGACGCCCTGGCTGGAAGGTGTCCTGAAGGGACAATCGACGGCCGCATCCACACACGATGCTGGTGTCGGCGGGGTCCGCGCTGGTTCCCTTTTCCTCCACCCACATCGGCTCGTGGCATGCCCCCGAACCGTGGACGACCCAGCGCCAGTCGATGTCTTGGAGATGCCCCTTGTCGCATGCGCACACGAAACGGATCGGCGTCACGTCGCTCTTCCGCCCGTCATCGTATTGGAACCTTCGACGGCCCTTACTGTCGAGGTCCTGCCAACGCACCAACCGCCGACGCCGCGTCGTTTTGGCGCCCGAGGTGTTGGTTTCCACCTGCTCGCAGATGAACCATGTCGGGAAGATCGGCGCAGCGACACCACGGGGCACGCCGTCCCTTGAATCAACCGATGTCGGCGGTGTTCTCAAGGTCAGACTGGCTGCCGGATCAAGGCGCCCTTGCTCCTTCAGAATCTGCTCAAGACGCATCGTTAAACGCGGCTCGGGAAGGGTCGTGAAGGCGTTGCCCTTCATGTCCCATTGTTCGAGTCCGCCGACCACGACGGATCGAGTTGGCAGATCGATCATCGCCCCCGGACCGAAGGTCGAAATCAACTGGCTTAGGCGCTGCGCATTCTTGGTCATGCGAGATCATCCGCGTTCGCGATCGTGTTTCCGTGGGGATCCCTGACCTTCAGGGTGACGTTGGGTTCCACGTCGCGCATGGAACGGCCCGCCACAAAGCGGCGGTGGGGTTCCGCCAAGTTGCCGATCTCGGGTTCGAGCGGCATGTGCAGTAGCCGATGCGGACTCTTTTTCTTGGCGTAGGCAAACGCATTGCCGCCCGCCGTCTGCTCATCGGAAGTTTCAATCCAGGCGTCCAAGATGTCGTCGATCAGCTTTGATAGAGCCGCGCGACCGCCAGCAATCATCTGTTCCGGCGCGCGATCGACGATCGAGTCTCGGACCAAGCTGCGGATCCCGACATTGTTCTTCAGTTCATTGACGGCAACATCCGGGGTGAGCGCGCCATCTACGTGACGCGCCGCAGCGACCACGACCGCAGCCAAGGCTCGATCCAGAGCCCGGGCCGCCCAAGGTGTGACGCTCGTCGCTTCAACAGCGCGATAGAAGGTGCGGTGGAATTGTCCGAATTGCTCGAAGTGCATCCGGTCACGCGGCTTGTGGAGGTTTAGAACCGCCAGCACCAGGCCCGGCCTGGAGTGGTCACGGCCGACGCGGCTGGTCGCCTGGATATATTCCGCAGCTGTCTTGGGCTGCCCCTGCACGACCATAAGCCCGAGGCGCGTGATGTCGAGACCTACCGAGATCATGTTGGTTGCAAGGGCCACATCGACGGTTTCGGCATCCCGACCAAAGATCGCCTCCAGACGCTGCTTCGCCTTCGCAACCTCATCGGTCGAGACACGAGACGTGAGCTCCATCGGTTCCTTGATGGCTCGATCCGCGAACGGTGTATCGGCAGGGTCCACCCGGCGGCGTTGGGCGCCGTAACGAGCGGCGCGATCGCGCACTTCATCCTCGACGATCCGACGTGCCCCGCCCAACTCGCGCAGCGCATTGAAATAGCAAAGCGCCGTCATGTACGGATCGGCTGGATTTCGGGCCTTGGCGTCACCGGGGATATTCGCGTCGTACGCCGCCTGCGCGGCGGCGACGAGGGTGGTCAGAGAACGCAGAAAGACGAGCTTTGGGCCACGGCCTTGCGCCGCAATGCCGAGATAGAGACGGGCAGGATTGGTCGTTGACGGCACGGTGCGAGCGAAGAAGCTGTCCACGCGATCGATGCCAGGGGGCGGAAAAATACGGGTGATGTCACGATCAAACAGAGCGGCGATTTGATCAGCCGCCCGTCTGACGGTGGCGGTCGACGCCACGATTTTCGGACGCACGCGGTTCTCGCCGACGCCTCGCGAGGCAAGTTGATCAATCGCCGCTTCATACAGACCCGCGACCGTTCCAAGTGGCCCGGCGATAAGGTGCAATTCATCCTGAATGATGAGGTCGGGCGGATCGAGCGACCAACCGTTGCCCAACGGTCGGCCTTCGCCCGGTTCAGCCGCGCCGTAAAAGCCGACGCCATCTTCGAAACGGTCAACGTGCCCGAAGAAAGCGCCGGTCTCGCCCACCCACGGCAGAGCGGCGAACTTGTCCACCGTGGCGATCAGAAACGCCGGCAGGCGCCGGTAGATCGGCTCATCGACCGTAAGCACCGGCAGCGGTCGGTTCCGGCTGAACTCGCAGCCGGTGTTGGCGCAGCGAATTTCCAGATTGGTCGGTGCATGCTCGTTGGGCGTGCAGGAAAAAGATGACGGGGTGAACTCCGTTCCACACCAAGGACAGGCCTTGAGCGGAGCTGGCGCGCGCTTGTCGCGCCCGTTGCGATACCGCCGAATTCGACCAACAGCAGTGGTCTCGTCAGATTTTCCTTTGCCGCCGAGCTTGTTCGGCGATGCATCGGAGCCGACCCACAGACCGATCTCGATCGGCCAGTCACCGAGCATTCGCCGGCCGCGCTCATCAACATTCTTGGGGTCGGTGCGCATAAGTTCCAGCGCGCAGACGACACCAGCGGCGCGGGCGAGCTGGTCGAGCGTAAGCAGGCGCAGCGTGTAGCGCATGATGACGGCGACGCCGGCGCCGAGCACGCCCGATCCGCCCAGCCTCCGGTGTGCGATCACCAGCGCCGCGAGGCCGAGATAGGCTTCGGTTTTGCCACCGCCCGTCGGGAAAAAAAGCAGGTCCGCCGTCTCACGATCAATATGAGTTCGGTCGATCAGCCCGGCCATGTTGAGCAGTACAAAGGCGAGCTGGAACGGCCGCCATTGCGGTTCGTCGAGTGCACTCGGATCGCCGGTAGCGCCGGCGACACGACGGCGCGCGGCCATGGAAACGGCGAGATTCATGAAGCGGAACGCCGTGCGGGCCTTCGCGTCCGTCGCGAGGATCTCGATGCCCGTCGCAATCCGGTTCTTTGCAGTCTCCATCTCGGAAATAAGGCGTTCGCCGGTCTCGCGGCGGCGCGTGGGAACACCTGCGAGCTTCTTACGCTCGGCGTCGATCCACATCCCATAGAGCACGGGCAGATCGGCCAATGCGGCGCGAAGTCCGGCGCCATCGCCCTCCGCCAACTGCGCGAGCGCTTCCATACCGAAGGCGACCTGCGCCTTGAATTCAACGTCCTCATTCGGCGCAACGCGTTCGACCTCCGCCGATGGCAGTGGATCGGTCCACACCCGCGTCACATCGCCGGCGCCGTCTTCAGAAGTGTCCCATCCAGCGGCCGCATTTCGGCCAACAGCCCACTCGCGCATGTCGCGATAGTGCAGATCGGCGATCCGAAGGTCCCAATCCTGGGCGCGATAGCCGGAAAGGTCCCGACGCGGGCGGAACCCGGTTTCGCAGACAAGCTCTAGTCGCGCCTGAAACGCGTAGCTGACATCGGCATAAAAGCGGTGAACGGTGGCGCGGCGATTGACGAGGAAAACAGTGAGGGCGCGGACGCGCTCCGTCTTGCCGTCCGGCGTCGTGTAACTGAACAGACGCGAGTGTGTTTCCAAAACCAGACCACCGCCCCGGCGTTGTTCGGCGGCGCTTTCCGGCACGACGATTGGCCCGCCGCGGCCGTCCTTGATGGGAAGAGCCACGACGCGGTCTCTCGGGGTCCTAACCCAGTCGACCATAGGCCTTTCGGTCCGCTTGGGCTTGCCGTCCTCGCCAAGCTCCTCGGGCAGGGGCTCGGGCAGAAGGATCGCCTCAGGCAATGGCGGTTCGGTTCGATAGTCGCCCCAGGAAACACGCGCTTCGATCGACGTGACATCCGGATCGAGCAAAACCGTCAGTCCAACGGACGAAGGAAGGAAACGCCGACGGGCGTTCGGGGCTTCCGGCTCCTCGTTGTCGGTCGCAGCGCCGCCAACGCCATCCGCGTCCGGCTCCTCGACGTCGATTTCCATTTCTTCCTGGGCGGACGGATCGTTCTCGTCGTCATTCCCATCGAGGGCGAGCGAATCCTCCGCAGGCGCGAGAAACCCGGCGAGGTACCAGCGTGCCGGGCTTTCGTTCAGCCGCTCGTTCGCCAGATCGGCGTCTTGCGGCCCCGGCCCAATAAGGTCACGACGAAAGACGTCCACGATATGGGCGCGAATATCGACCGAGTTTGTCATGACCGCCCAAGCCCCTCTGAGATAAACAATTCTCCAAGGACCTTTTCAAGCCACTTGGCGGTGTAGGCCAATTTCAGAGCCTCTCTCGGTCGATGCCCTGCATCGTCGAGAAGGGCTTCCAGAGCGATCAGCCGATCCTTGAGGCCAAGCCGAACGCCGAAACGCATACTGGCCTTGTCAGGCCCGCACAGAACCCACGCATCGCTTCGCGTCAGCGCATGCGCCCATAGTGACCTCTCGCCCACGTCCAAGGCGATGTCTGGCGCTCGAACGGCCACGACGGCGCGCTGCGCATCCCCCACCGGATGGACCGCCTTGAGCGTCGCCGCCAGTTGGGTGGCGTCGATCTGCAATTCGGGCCGCCGGCGCTGAAAGCCGGTCTGCGTCTCGGTCACGCAATCCTCGACCGTCTCGACACTGTAGCCGCTCGAAAGCGCGCGCCAGGATCCGACCCGGAAGCACTCCAGGATGGCGTTGGTATCGATGAGGACTGGTCCCTGGTGGCGAGCCATTGGACCTCACAGCTCGACAGGGGACGGAACCCCATGCGTCGTGAAGAGGTCGGCTAGATCGTCAACTGTCAGGTCCAGGAGCGCACCCGCCCGACGCGCCGAAATGCGGCCTTCGTCAACGGCGAGACCGATGACCTCCATGAACGGCTTCGAAAACAGCGGCGGCACAGTCGCCGGCCCGTTGTCACGTCCATTGTTGCGGATTGCCGCATCTGGAACCGCCCGCGCAACAGCGGGCCTCAACCGGCCCAACGCGACAAGCCGCCACTTGAGCGCCGAGGCCGTGACCTGAAGTTCATTCGCTACCGCGTTCAAGCGACCGGCGAGTTCGCCTGCGTCGATGGTTGACCAATCGCCGTACCGATCGAGCACGGGCGTCGGCATCAGAACCGCCGACGCGAAATTGTTGGCGAGTTGCTCCACGCGGTTCCCGCCGGTCTCTCGCGCCTCCTCAGAATGCTCAGGCGGCATCGCGTCCCAGGTGAGGATATGGAAAAGCTCGTGGGCCAGGTCGAAGTGGCGTCGCCCCTCGACCTCGTGCCGATTGATCAGCGCCACATCCAATTCCGGAAGACGGCACGCCGCGCCGGAAATGCCCTGGAACGCATCCACCATGAGCACAAGGATGCCCAGCTCGCGCTCCATGACATCGACGAGCCGCTTCGCCGGCACATCGCCAAGCTCGAACTCCGTGACGAAGCGCTCTCCGGCTTCCATGGCGTCTTCGAAGCGCTGATGGCGCGCGATGCCGAGCGACCGCCGCAGCAGTGGAGCCGATCGACCGACCTGGGGCGCGATCGCGCGGAATGCGGCGATCCAGCGCCCTGCGTTGCGCTCATAGGCGCTCAGCTTCTGTGGACCGACATCGGTTTGCCGCCACGAAAACCGGCCCTCCCCGACGAGCAGGAATGGGTCGGTGAAGTAGTCCAGCGTAGCGCCGAGCTTCTCGACAGCCAGGACAAGCTCCTCGACCGTCACCCGCCGCTCGCCGGTCTCGATCGCCGAAACCGTTTGGCGGTCCTTGAAACCGAACAGGCGCGCAAGGTCGTCCTGCGAGAGCCTTCGCTCCTCGCGCAACGCCTTGATCCTCGCTCCAATGAAATTCGTGTGCATGACCGCCTCCCCGGATGGGTATAATCTTGCAAATCATCGATTGCAAGATTATCTTGCGCTGATAAGGTCGAGTCGGTCGGCCTTTGGCCCATGGAGGTTCCCATGACGGATAAGCGGGTTTTCATTGAGCGCCGCCCCGGCGAAGGCGATTACGCGGTGCGCAAGCCAGGCTCGGAGCGGGCCAGCGCCGTTCTGCCGACCCAGGCGGAAGCGATTGACTGGGCTCAGCAACGCGGCGCGGACGTTTTCGTTGAGCGAGTGCGCCAGACCAAGGTGGGCCATCCGGACAAGTGGCGCCGGCCGTAATTGGCCGGCACCTCTAATCTCGGTTAGTCGTCATCTTCCTCGTCAACCGGCTCGTCCCCTTCCGGCTCGGTCCCGCACGCGCGACGATCCGCGCAACGCAAGCAGCCATCAGTTGTCAGCGTTCTGACCAACTTCAACTAGAACGTGACACTAGTCAGTCTGCGTGCCGATGCCGAGCCCGCGCGCTCACGCACCAACGAGTCTAATACATTAAGCCGAAACGCCGACCGCTTTGCATTTTCAGATCCTCAAAGGAAATTGACGCCTTCTTCCATTTAGTTAGGAGCGCCTCGTCACCAAGAACGAGCCTAAAGCGAGGCATTCCGGCTGGAGAAAACCCATGCCTTTCAAAAAGCAAGATCGAGTTATCGTAACTCGCTGGTCCTTCTGTTCCAGGAATGGGAAGATTTATCTTATCCATCATATTGTTCCCGAATCTCACAGAGCATTCGACCGACGGGAAGCCGACGTTTTGCAATTCAACGTGCCCAAACACCGTATTTTTTGGAACCGTCTTCGGAGTGAATCCAAAAAACACCCGTGAACCACGCGGCAGGTCTACCTGGTTTCCAGCCTCCGAAGCGCCGCGATTTTTGTAGAGCTCTCCTATTATCTCGACCCAGAGTTTCCTTGCGAATGCTAAGCCTATCGCCTTTCGTCCTGCGATTACATGCCCGGCACCACCAACAAAGAGATCCACAATTTCTGCGCTCTCATCCTTTAGCGGCGGCTTGAACTTCTTCCACCGCGACTTGTAGGTCGGAATGATATCGCTTAGCGGATCGGCCTGATCCCATGCCGGATCGAACCAAGTCATGCTACGATAGGCGCTCATCATAGCTGACTGTTCGTGGGATTTTGGCCTATTCCAATAAGACAGTGCACCACACTCTGAGCCGGTCAACAGACCACTGCCGGTTAAATTTCCAGACCCCAAGAATATGCCGAAGACAGAACTGTCGCCATCGTTTACATCGTCAACAACGTAAGCCTTCGGGTGAAAAGGATTCGCCGGTGAAAATCCAGGATTTTGAACGACACTTTTACCGTTCGGGATTCTGACTTGTGAATGCGGTAGGTTCGCAAGAAACTCCAGAGCCTCCGGCTCAGTTCTGCCAAAGTCAATACTTATTAGCCAACGCTTCTGAGATGCCGCCCAACGCCCAGAGCCTGATGCTTCCTGATTCAGAATCTTGCAGCCGTTAATACTGGCGTAAGCGACGGCCGCTCGAAAGCGGCGGTAGCCTCTGAGCTTCAAAAGTGACGATACGCCTTGAAGCGTTTCGCCAATTGCACCACTCGCCTTGTGTTGGATATGCCACTCTTGGACGTACATCCCTGTATCCTATGCACGATTATTTAGCACTCTCGTTTCATGATTCATCATCACTCTCTTGTTCAACCATGTTAACGACGAGACCCATTTTACGTTCGACGTCAGCGCGCTCCGCATTCAGCGCAAGCAATCTGGCAAGGACCTCGTCCTTGAACTTCGCAGGCCACTCGAAGCGGGTCTTTGCTGCCTTTCCTTCGTCGGCATCCTGCTCAATGAACTCTGGCGCCGCGACCTCTGCGAGGTCCCGCCAGCCGTAGGCGCGCAACACTGCTGCATCCATGTCGGCATGGAGCGCTCGGAGGCGGGTTACTTTAGGGTTCCTTTCGTCTCGCGCATGAAAGCGATTGTAGGTCTTCGTCAGTCCTTCGTCGTGCTTTTGCAATGTGCTTGCGCGAAAGGCATTGTAGGCCTCGCCGACGATTTCGAGATTCTCATTCGTTTGAAAATCACTTGGAAAAGGGAAGGTTCGGAAGCAATCCGACGGTGCATAACGTAAATCGTCTTTCATTGATGACGAAAAGAACCTCGCCCAGAGTTCATGGACACGTGATTGAAGAACCGCGAAGGGAGCAAACGATGAATAAGCTATTACGACAAGTTGATCACTGTAGATCATTCCTGCAGGCAATACGGCCACCGCCAGATGTGGCGATACCCTGGCAATGCTTAGAACCCGCGGCAATCCAGAGATGGCGCGCCTTAACGCAGGTCGGTCATTCCAATATTTCCACCACTCGTTATACATACGAGGATACTTTTTATTTTTTTCTTGCTGCCTCTCTGGTCGCACCCGATCTTCAAGGATTTTCAGCAGTGCTGGATATCTTATTTGGGCTTCCGCAAACTCTAAATCATTCAAATCGATCGCAAATCGATGATGTTTTTGTATGGGATCTGTATTTACTTCTTCTCCACCGATATAAGGAAGAACTCTTTCAGAGAGCGCTTCGTTTCCTGTGAGAAGGCGCTCCATATCAGCAAGCGAGGATGCTGCGCCCCGTTCGGCAGCTATATCGTCGAACGTAAACCCCATTCCAAGCATAATAACACCCTGGAATGCTCGATTTGAATTTGCCGCAAGAGGTGCCGGGGACGTGTCCAGATTGCCATCAACTAAATAAGCAGAAATCCGAGATGCGCGCCTTTCGTCGAGTATCGGAGAGATTGCGTTACCCTTGATGACATGGACAACGGATACAATTACGGCAGCTTCACCGGGCCATCGCAGCCGTTTTGTTGCACGGGCGATCTCGCCTCCCTTAGACAAGATTGCGGTTAATCCGGCAGCGCGCGTATCGCCCTGTCCGATCGTATTTGTCGCAATAAGACCAAAACATCCGCCGTTTTGTAATAGTCTGAACGACTGACAGAAAAAATGTGCGACCAAATCAGCGTTGCGACTAGCATTGTCGTGTGAGTTGGCAAGCCAAACATTATATGGGGCACCAAATTCTTCAGAAATTCGCTTACCACCCAGGAAAGGAGGATTTCCTATGATGGCGGAAAATCCGCAGTCTTTTCGTGCGAAGACCTCAGGGAATTCTATTTCCCAATGGAAAGGTCGAATCGGATTTTGGGCAACTTTCAGTGATGATGCCAAGTGTTCCAACTTGAGCCATATGTTGTTTGTCGAATCGTTTGCCCAACTCTCAATTTCTTGTCGCTTTTGCTCCCTTATCTTCGGTTTTTCGCTGGAGAAAAATGCGGCGACCACTGCATCAGCAATCACTCGCACGTTATCAAGACGGCTTTCCACCTGCCTGTAACGAACTTCCTGGACGGCGCGCATCACGCTGTCAGGTGCCTCGCGAATTTCGTGACGTCCGCTGATAGCGGCTTCCAGACGTTCTCGGACCAATCCTTCGAACAGTGGCAGCCCTTTCCCAGTATCCCAGTGTAGGCCGGTGATTTGCTGTCGGGTTAGCCCCACTAGGCTGTCACCGCATTTCAACGCGTGATCGAGGAATGTGAACTCATGGTCACGCGCGAGCGTGGCTAACCAAAGTGATAGCCGCGCGAGATCGACCGCGCGCGGGTTCTTGTCCACGCCATAGAGACAGCGCTGTGCGACGAGCCGCCGAGCATGAAGCTCCTCGTCCTCGTCCGCAGGAATGGTGGGGCGCGTCTCGGGCCAACGCGCCCAGGCCGCGACCAGACGCTCGCCCAAAGCGCGGCAGGCCTCAACCAGGAAGGCGCCCGAGCCCATCGCCGGGTCACACACCTTCAGCTCCAGCACCTGCTCCGGCGTCGCGTCCGGCCCCAGCCGCTCGAAGGCCGGCTCCAAAGCGTATTTGACGATCGGCGCCGTGAGCGACCTCGGCGTGTAGTGGCTGCCGGTCCGTCGCCGTTCGCCGGTCGGCTGCAGGATCGGCGTCCCGGACGCCGCGACCCTCTTCTTGGGCGAGCCGCGCTCATCGACCATGCCGTCGAGCGCCGCCACAAGATCCTCGACACTCTTGGCATCCTCGACCGGCTTGGCTTGCGCCGCCGTCAGGGCGCGCCCGACATTCTCCTTCAGCTCCTTGATTCGGTCCTTGCCCTTCTTGGCGAGAAGGTCATCGAGCGCTACGAACACCGGCGTCTTGTTGTTCTTGCCCGCCTTGATGGCGAGCACGCGGCTCTTGGCGGCCTCGACCGTGAAGCCCATGACGGTCTCGTAGACCGACCCGATCTGTTCGACGTCGAGGGTCCGGTAGGACAGTCGCTCGCGCTCGGCGCCGCGCAGCTTCAGGGTCATGAGCTCTTCGAGGATGCGCAGCAGACACCCATCCGACACGGCCAGAATCCGGCTCGGCTCATCCTTGGAGACGCGACCCTCGAGAAACGGGAACTCGTCCGGGTCGAACAGCTTGCCGCCACGCGCCTGCACGAAGCCGGTCTCGTGACCTTTGTGGATCAAGCGAAACAGCGCCAGCAGGCCGCCCCATCCGCCGCGACGCTCATCCATCGTGTCGGGATTGAGCGTGGCGTCTTCCGTGAGCTTCGCGTAAAGCCCGCGAACCGAATAGCTCGTCTCGTAAATCTCCCGCGCACGCGCATCGGACCGCGACGGCAGGAGGTCCCGGTCCTCTGCGTAGAGCACGAAAACCAGACGCATCAGGACAGTCAGCAGCCCCTCATAGAGATGATCGGGACGGTTGGCCGCAAGGTCGCGCACGAGACCAGGTTCCGCGCTGTCCAGACCGCGCAACAGTTCGTGGAGCGCGCCGAGAACTTGTTCGGCCAGAGCGGTTGAAACCAGCGCCTGGGCATCGCGACTATGCTTCAGGAGCGCCGGCAGCCGCCGGTCATCGGCATCGGAAAAGAGCCGGAACCGATCAAGTAGGAGCTTCAGTCCGCCAAGCATCGGCCGCCCGGCCACCATCGCCATGGGCCGGATCGGAAAGCTCTGATGGCCCGACGTCTCACCGCGCGGCGCATAGATCAGCCGAAACTCGGGATAGTACCGAACCTCGCCATCCTTGTGCTCATCGCGTTCGGAAATCAGCAGGCCAGCAAAGACGCCGGTATCGCGCAGCAAGCGCTCGAACCGCTGGTGCGGTGTCGCCTCCCACCCATCGAGCGCGTTCCGGGCATCGGGATCGACGCCAGGCGCCTCTATACGAACCAGAAGCTGCCAGCGGCAATCTCCCTCCCCAAGCTCGGCAACTGCCCACGTCGGCCGAAGCGTGGTGCCATGCTCCGGGAGAGCCACGAGCAATTCATCTGGAATGGCCGGGCCGCCCGGCGCGCCGGCGACATGGCGCGCCTCCCAGCCAAGCACCTGTTCGACAAAGGCCCAAGGATCAGTGAGTGCGGGCTTGGAAAGTTCCGAGCCAATAATCTCGCCAACCTGGCCGGTGTCGATCGGCGTTTGCCTGAGCGGCAAAAGCCCCAATTCCTTAAGGAGACTAGGAGCGACGACGAGGCCCACCGGCGGCACATGGTCCAGCCATTCGAGATCGGGGTCGCGAGAGATTTCTGCAGCCATCGTGCTTACCCCGATACCGGCCACAGATAGACAAGGCCGACGGGCTCCAGACGATGGGCGCGCACCTCATAGGAGTCCTGAAGACGCTTCGGCTCATCGCGCAATTCACGTTCAAGTCGGGTCAGGCGGCCTTCCCAATGTCGCCGATCCGCTTCACGCTCACGCCGTTCCTCGGGCACGAGATCGAGAGTTAGCTGATTGGGGTCAAACTCCTTTGCCGCTTTGGCGATGCGCGATCGCTGCTGTTCAAGCAGGTCGGACAGCGACCGCGCTTCTTCCTCGCCACGCTTTTGGAGTTGCGCCGTAACCGTCGTCAGTCGCTCGGCTGCGAACTTTTCCAGCGTCGGCACGAGGTCGGCAATATCCTTGGCTACCAGAGTTTGGATACGAGCGACGGCCGCGCCTGGCGCTTCACGCGCGTCGCGCAGCGCTGCTTCAAGCTGGTTGAGGGTCTTTTCCTCGCCGCTCTCGCCAAGCGGTCGGAGAGCCTTGCGGTCGCGTTCTGACTCCGTCCAGATCGCGGTGATCGGGATGACCTCCTCATGCAACCGCGCGGCTCCGGCGCCAAAGACCGCCAAACGTCCCATCAACACGACACGGGGCTGAGCGCCCGGCCCATAGATGACAGAAACGCGCGACAGTTTCGATTGGAAACCCTGGCTGAGGAAGCGCGAGAGCAGGCGTCGCACAAGCCGGTGCTCGAGATGCACCTGCACCACGTTCGGCGCATCCGGGCCATTTTGATCATCCCCCAGGATAGGCGGCTTGAAGGAAATCGAACGGATCGGTGCATCGCGTCGCCAGTCGCCCAGGCGCTCGCCACGCTTGCGCGGCCGAACTCGCAGATCGTCGAAAGCATCATCCCAGCCAGCGTCTTTGGTGAACGCGGGATCGCTGGGATCGAGGCGGTATGTTTCCACGTTGCCGACCGACGCGCCACGGGCGTCATCGAGCACGTAGCCGACGCGCGATAATGCCGCCGCCGCCACGCGATGCAAATCGTCCGGATCAACACCGACGCGTTCCCGCGAGCGTTCGAGCGCGCGCTGAAGATCGGTCTGCTCCTTGAGCAACCGCTCGTGCCGCGCGCGTTCGTCATCGTCCATTTCGGCGCGCGCGCGATTGAGCCGTTCCGCGTCGCTTTCCTCAGCAATGGCCCGAGCGATCGCCGCGCCCTGTCCGCGCAAAATGCCGCCTTCGGCCAGACGCTTCGCTATGCGGTCCTCGATCACCTGGCCGACCGATCCGAGCTGTTCGCGGATGGTCTCCGTCTTCCGGACCAACGCCTCCAATACGATGTCGGCTTCACGCTGCTCGTAGCGGAAGTACCGACAAATGACCTGTTTCGCCGGCTGAAGCTTACGATCGATACGGCCGTTGCGCTGCTCCAATCGCGAGGGGTTCCAAGGCAGATCGAAATGAATCAGGTCGGAGCAATAGCTTTGCAGGTTGATGCCCTCGCGGGCTGCGTCGGTGCAGATGAGGATGCGCAACGGCTCAACATCCGGATCAGCGTTGAAGGCCCGTTTTACCTCCTCCCTTCGATCCGATCCTGTCGCGCCGGTGAAGACGCCAATTCTCTCGTCGGCGCGATCCGTGTCCGATACCGCCTCTCGCAGGCGCCGTTCGAGCCACCGCCGCGTGTCCTCGTATTCGGTGAAGATGATGAGGCGCCGGCGATTCCAGTTTTGGCCCGCGAGAAGGTTTGCTTTGATCCAATCGGTCAACCAGCGCACCCGGGCGTCGGGGCGCGACGCGTACCGCTCGGCGACGGCCAACATCTCGTCGACCGCAGCAAGTTCAGTGCGAAGGTCCCCCTTCGCGGCGTCGGCAACACCGAGGGCTGACGCGGCCTCCGCCGTCGCATCATCATCCGCGTCGATGGTCTTCTCGGCTCGCTCGTCTTCAAGCCCAAGCTCGGCGCTGTCTTCGCTCGCCGGGCCGCCCACAAACGCGAGGGCAGCAGCGGCGACCAAGCCGGCCTCTTCGCCGTCGAGCATTCGCTGCAATGTCGTCCTGTGGACCTTCAGGGTCCGCGCGAACGCAGCAACCGATGACAGGAGCCGTTGCTGGAGACCGACAAAGGCCAGCTTTGCCATTGATGCTTTCTGGGTCGGAAGATTGGCGATGCGCCGCATCCGCATCTCGCCGTAGGCGGCCAGCTTCCGGGCAAGTTCGAGTTCAGGCGCATCCTCCGGCAAACCAGCTATGCGAACCGCCTCGATGATCCGCTCCGGAAACGCCTCGCCAAGGCGGCGAAGATCGGCCTTGAGCCGCCGAACCATGACGGGCTCGATATCCCTGGGGCGAACCTCGACCCCGCGCGTGAAGCGCTGGGGATCGAGCATCTCAAGCAAAGCCGAAAAGCTGTTGGAGTGCCCATTGTGTGGGGTAGCTGTCAGGAACAGGCGGTGCTCGAAGCGTTCTCCGAGTTCACGAACCGCCTTGGTGAGTTGGCTTGAGATCGCATAGCGAATTCCGGCCGCCGGGGCGGCGTGGTGCGCCTCGTCCAGCACGAAAAGCGCGCGGGCGCGAAACTCGCCGAGCACGTCACGGAGGCCAGCGGCATAGACTTCATCCGTGAGGAGACGGTGCGAGACAATGAAGCGCGAGCCGGTCGCCCAAGGATTCACGGAGAAGCCCCGAAGCCGGCGCATCTGGCCAATCCGCTCCCTATCGATGATTTCGAACGAAAGTCCGAATTTCGCTTCCAGCTCGTCCTTCCACTGGATCGTCATCGCAGGCGGAGCAGCAATGACGATGAAATCGATCCGGCGCCGGAGCAAAAGCTCGCGCGCGACCAGACCTGCCTCGACGGTCTTGCCCAGGCCCACATCATCCGCGATCAACAGATTCACGCGCGGAAGCCGCAACGCCTTACGCAGCGGCAGGAGTTGGTAGGCATCGAGCCGAATGCCCGCCCGAAACGGCGCTTGCAACAAGTCGCGGTCAGCCGCGGTCGCGGATCGCCATCTTATCGCGCGAAGGTGGGCGGCCAACACCTCGGCCCGGTCTGGAAGGCCGGCGCCGACATTCCGCCATCCCTCCTCATCGAGCACGACGGCGCCTATTTCGGCATCCCAGAGGATTTCAAGCCGCTCGCCCTGAGCATCGTCAGAAATGCACGAGAGGTTGAGGGTCTGGAGGTCGTTCACTTCGCCTTGGACTTCCTCGACCAGCCACGGACGGCCCCGCAGCTCGACGAAACTTCCCGGTTCGATTGTCGCCCCGCCTGTACTCTGCATTATTCGTCCCGCTTCTTGGTCTTCTCGGCTTTTTCAAGCTCCCGCGCAGCCGCTTCCGCCAAACGCTCATATTCTTCGACCGCGAGCACGACCACGACGGCGCGACCGTGTTTTTCGACGGTCACGGGCTCGGCTCGGGCCAAGTCGATGAGCCGACCGAAGTTGTATTTCGCGTCTCTGGCCGAAAGCGTCCGCATGTCCCGCCCGTCGAAACCGTCCAGAGCATTTGTGGCCAAAATGGCCAAACTTGCAAGACCGACAATCGTGTTGATCCGCGCTGGCGCGCGACCGGGAATTGGCAATCCATCCGATTCCTACGCCAGAGCCCGCACAGCCCTAAGCGCTCATGTCGGGCCTTCTTGCCTATTCCGACGAGGGTATCCGATTGCAACGCGACAATTCCATCCTCCGGGGGTTCGCCCGGGAAGCACTGCGAGGTCACCGAACCAAACTCGTTGTAAGGTAAGCGCGCCCCTTCGTGGGGTCGACGAGAGCAGCGCGAGAAACTCACGCTGGTGCGCGGGCTCTTGCATGCAAAATTGGACATCCTTAAAGCGATTCCAGGAGTCGAAAGCCCATGCGAAGTCTGCTGATTTGCGCGCTCATCCCAGTGCTGCTGTTCTCGCCGTTGCATCTCGCACGCGCGGAGAAAAATTCCGTCGTGCAAATTTACGCCGCGCCGGAAATGAATCTGGAGGAGATCGATCGGTCCATTCTCGATCAACTCGGCCAGGGCGCGCGCGTCAATTTCGCAGATCGAGCGCTCAGTGATCGCATCGTCTTCGAGTCCCTCAGCAACGCGGCGGATCGCGGCGCGCACATCAGGATCTACTTAGATCCTCGCGAAGTCGATCGATTGGCGCTTGATAACGAGAACCCGCTAGTAAAACTGTCCCGCATGCGGAACGTTGAAATCAAGCTGAAAGCATCAGCCGACGGCTCAATGCGCCTCAAAGGATACTCCGTGAACGGCTCGCTTCTCAGGATAGGCTCCGCGAACGAGTCACACTCGGGCCTCGAACGTCAGGACAACGATCTTGTCGTGATTACGGAAAAGGATGCCGTCGCTGCGTTCGATCGCAAGTTCGAGGCGATGTGGGCGCGTCCGAACAACAAGAAATTCTCCTTCCCGTAAGCTGCGACCGGCCCGCATCGTCGCCCCGTGAGGACAAGCTCTCTTCGTATCGCCGCGAGCCCATCAAAGCTGGGCGCAAACCGATTCTGCGGCGGACGACCCGAGTTCCCACACGCGCGCGAAATCAACACCCGTCATTGCCGGCGTCGCGATCCACACCTCGAGCTCCGGGCGGTGCTCGAAGAATGAGAGAGCGGCCGATAGACCCGGCGTATCGTAGTCGGCGAAAATGGTGACGCGTTTTACGACCGGGGGAAGAGTGACGATCGCATAGCGATCGGCGCCGAGCGTCGCCCAAACGGGGAATTCGTCGTGAAGCAGCGACGCTGCCCAAGCCGTCTCAAAACCTTCCGCGAGCCCGATATGCTCGACAGCGGGCGCGAGCCGCAGAAGGCCATCCCCAAGCGGCCCGATAGCGCGCCGCGGATGCGGAACGTCTGCCTTTCGAAGCCCGGAAGGGTCGAGGAAGGTCAATTGAACGGCGACGATCACCCGTGAGGGCGATTGCACCGCCGCGATGAGACATGGAAAGCGCCGCGTTTCGTCGTAGCGATAGGAGGGAAGGAAGCGAATAGTGGGCGGCGCAGTTGACGGCAAGCGGCGTGCGCGAAGGTAGGTCTCGGCGGGCGTGCCGGCGACGGGAAGCGCCGCCTTCCAAAGCTTCTGCGCGAGGATGGTGGTGGTCTTCGATTTCGTCGCGGGTCTATGAGGCGTTCGGCTTTCGAAGCGAGGCTTGGGGCCGCGGCCCGGCGCAACCGCGTTCAAAGCGGCGATAACGTCGCGGGGCTTGCAACCGGCGAAGCAATGGAAGACGAGTGCGCGCTTTCCGTCGGAAACACTGAGGGACGGACGGAGATCGCCGCGCCCCTTGCCATGCCCTTTCACGGGACAGGAGCAGAGGTAACCGCCTCCCTCGGGCTTTCCCCCGAGGATTTTGGCTATTGTCGCGGCGTCGGCCTTCATCGCGCTAACGGCTCAGTGTGCTTTCTGGTAGGCGTTTCTGAGTATGGCCGATGGGTGCGGGAGATCGGACGAAGCCCAGAGGCCTCGCTTGTTTTTCTGCGCGTCGCCCTCTGCGACCGCGTATTGGGAGTTCACGGGCTTTCCGCTGGGATCCGTGGCGGCGAAAGCGAAGCCCTGCGTGATGAGAATCGTGCCGAGATCGAGCGTTTGAGCACCGATATGGGCGGCGCAAACGGCGAAGGTAACGGAGCCGGATTGCGCAAGCGCCGTGCAGCGAGGTTTGGCGTCTTTGATCAGCGCGGCAAAATAGGCGATCGAGGCCTCTCCACAATCGCGCTTTATGCCGGCGGCGTTCGTGAAGGCCGTTCCGCGAATGCAGGATTGAACGGCATAGAGCCGGAAAGTCTGTCCACCTTGAGTCCAGGTGTCTCCCGTTTGGAATTGAATCCCTGTCGGCGGAACGTCGAAGACAGGAAGCGGCGCGATCTTCGGCGCTGGAGCTCCGGGACTGCCGCCGTTTGATGGCCCCGCCTGTTGGGCCTCGGCGCTCAAGGGCGCGATCAACGCGAGTGCGCCGAGCACCAGCCCGCGCGCGACGCTAAGGTGGGTGAGGAGCATGCGGTCAGCGTTCCTACGCGAGATTCGCGGGTAGAGAAACGGGCGCGTTGCCCGGAGACGGCGGAATTACGCCGCCGGGCGTGGTCCCGCCGCCCGGGCAGTTGGTCCCGCCGCCGCTTGAACCGTTGCACGTCGCCGCCGCCTGGTTGATCTTGTTTTGGATCGACTGTCCCCAGGAACAAATGCTTTGGTTGTTTCCGTCGAGATTCGCACTGCCACTAGAAAGGGTTTGCCCGGTTGCTCTCACTCCGCCGTTGCCGGCTGTCGGGCAGGCGCCGCCGTTGGCCTGCATGAACGCTAGATCGTTTTTGCAAATCAGCGGACCAAATTGGAAGCAGGCGGCGAGCATGCCGGCGGTTACCGGTGTACCGTTTATGCTGCCGCTGTTGGAGAGGGTTTGATATGCGCCGCTGGTGTTGGAATTGCCGACCTGTTGCGCCCATATGCAGACTTGGCTCTGAGCCGACAGATTGAGATATTGGCTTGGCGAGTATCCCGTGTTCGTGAGATTGGAGCGCGTCAGCTGCAAGACGCCGAAATTGTTCCCGTTTGAAGCGCAGGTGTTGCCGCCGGACTCGGCGATCGCCGCGCCCCCGAAGTTGCACGCGTTATTTTTCAGTGCGTTGTTCGCGGAGGGGCAGTTTTGTATGTCTTGGGCGACGTCGGATGCGCTGACGGTCTGACAATCCGCGAACGCGAGCTCAGGGCCTAAAAGAACGACTGCGATAGCGGATGCAAGGAGTGTTGACGCTCTCATTTTGCTCGTCCCGATATAGAGCTATCTCACGACGACCTTCTGAGGGAGTTCTGTCCTCTCGCTCCCATCGACGTTCGCGAAGCTGATTTGATGGGTCTGCGGATCGTAGGTGGCGATCGTCGCTTTCTTCGCGCTTTGAGGAGCGTCGGCTTCGGACACGGTTACGAGAAGATCGGGGATGTCGCCGAGGACTTCGAGCTTCCCGCCTGAGAGGCTCACCACCCGCGTGGGACAAAAAAGAAGGTTCGGAACGCCGCCAGCGTTGGCGCAGTTGTTGCTGATGACGGAGACGACAATCTGTTTTCCTTCGACCTGGAAGCTGGTGGTGTAAACGACACCCACGAGCGGCTTATCTGCGCCACCAGGTGTCGATTGCAGATATTTGCGAAATTTGAGCATCTCCGGAACTTGGTCTGACCAAATGCGCGCCTGCAAATTTGAGTCGGTCAAGGAAAAGCTCTGCGCCATCAGCCGATGCGAGATCGCTTGCTCAGCGCTGGCGGAAAGCGGGGCGAGCATCGCGAGAATGAGGGCGGCGCGCATGAAAAACTCCTTCGCATGATTGGCCGATGCGAAGCGAGAGGCGCGGACGGGCGCCGGCGTCAAAGACGCGAAGCGCCGGCGAAAAAGCAGAGGGTCCGCCTGCGGAAACTGCTTTTCCGCTTGACGCAATGAGGCGAGCGGCCGCGCGATAATTCGAAGCGCCCGGATCAATGGCGAAGAGTGGCGGTGTCGCTCTGACATTGGCGGTGCTCCCAGGGTCTTGGCGCTAATTCGTGGGATGAAGAGGCACGGTTTGAGCGCACTGGGGAATTTCCATATGCGAAACCGTATAGCGGATTTTCAACGCGCGCGCGGCGACGTCGTATGAGACTTCGGTGCGCGTGGCGGATGAGTCTTCGATGGGCGCTTGCGGCTGCTTTTCGAGAAAGCAGGCGGCGCCATCGATCACGAGCGCGTAGTGATCCCCCTCGAACATGGCGAGCCGCATCGGGCAGACTTTGATTTTCACAGCCGTCGCCGGGGAAGGATATTCGTCCGTGCAAACATTGGGCGTGTCGAGCACGGTCAAGGCGGCGAGCTTGGTTTGAAAGTTGATCGTGAAATGCCACTCCGACGCGCCGCGATTACCGACGACGTAGCTGAGGGAGGGGTCCGGGAGCGGGCGCCCCGGAAGGGGCGCCGGCGGCGGTATGGAATTGCTCTCGTCGAGGCGATCCTGCCAGATTGAAGCGTATGACTCAGCTTCGCCACGCGGAAGGCGAAGATCGGAATGGGCGACCGGGCGCCATCGCTCCGGGTCCGGCGTGAAGGATTCCGGCGACGCCGTGGCGGGCGGCAAGATGAGCCCAACCGCCAGACTCGACGAGAGCAGGGCGCGCATCAGCGACGCTCTACGAAAGGCCGGAGAACACGCTGAGCTGCTCGAAAAATTGCGCGGGCGCCAAAATAGATTGCGGCGAAGAGACCGACCGTCGGGAGGAGCACCAGGAGCGCCGAACCGTTCGGACGCAGCGGCGTCTGCGCATCCGGAAAGAAGGCCGCGTTCAATAAGCGCTCGATTGGGTAGAGAACCGGGCCGACAAATTGGACGGGGAGACCGTTGAGCCAATCGGCCGTGAGCCCGATGACGACGACCACGACGCCTAAGACGACCAGGAAGGGGAACGGGGGCCGGAACGGCTCGATGTAGACGTAGTGGTTGTCGTGGAGATGCTTCATGGCGGGTCTCTCTCGGACGCGGACGGGTAGGCATGTCCGATCCGTATTGACGTTCCAAAATCACTCTTTCTCCATACCGCAGATTTTTGTGATTGCCAATTTATAATATTTTGGTAGGAAAGGCGCGTCGCCCAAGGGAACCACCCCATGCGGAATGCGCTCTTTCTGATTCTCTGTCTCCTCCCCTCGATCGCGGCCGCCGACGAGCGAAAGCGCGGGCCCGAAGGAAGTGTGCGGGTCGCCCAGGCGCCCGTCTCAGCCGCGCCGCGGAGCTTGCCGACGGAGCCTATCGATTCGGGCGCCTGCTCGGCCGAGATGGACCCGCAGAGCTTGCGGGAGCTCGTTCAAGCCGAGGCGAGACGAGCACGGGTCGACGAAAGGCTCGCTCTGGCGATTCTGGAAAGTGAGTCGTCGAACGGCGCAGATCTCAATTCGCCGAGGGGCGCGCGCGGGCCAATGATGCTCATGCCGCAGACCGCCGCCCAATATGGCGTCAAGGACATTTGCAACCCCGTCGAGAATGTCCACGGGTCGATGCTGTTCCTGAAGGACCTCACTGCGCAATTCCAGGGCAACATGATGCTCGTCGCGGCCGCCTACAACGCCGGCAGCGAGCGCGTCATCCAAGCGAAGGGCGTGCCGGCGAATTCGGAAACGGTTCGCTACGTCGCCGCTGTGACCAATCAATATTACGGACTCGGCGATCTTGCGGCGCGGCGCGGAAAGCACGGCGGCTCGAAGAGCCACGGCGTTCAGGAAGCGTCAGAAAGCGAGTCGTCGCCAGAAGGAAAGAGCCGCTCGGCAAGAGCCCCGGAGTGGATCGGCGGGTCGGTTCTCTATGTGTCCTCTGACGATGAAGGAGAGAGCAAATGAAGGGTTTCTCGCGTTCCGACGCGCTGTTCTTAAGTCTTTTGGTCGGATTGGCGCTGGTCGCCGGAACCGATTCGGCGCTGGCGACGACCGCGACCTTCCAGCCCCTGAACACAGCGCTGACGAGCGTGCTTTCATTCATGACTGGAACCTTCGCGACGACGGCCGCGACCGTCGCCGTGGCCGCCGTCGGCTATCTCGCGCTCACTTCCCGCATTCCGTGGTCCTGGGCCTTCTCGGTCATCGTCGGCGTGGCGCTGATCTTCGGCGCCGCGCAAATCGTCCAATCGCTGACGAACGGGCAGGGCGGATGATCCGGCAACAGGCGAAACCCCGTCTCGACCCGCTCGTCGGCGGCCTCACCAGGCCGCCCATGATGCTCGGCGTCCCCTATGTGCTGTTCGTGATGGAATGGTGCGTCGTCGTCCTAATCTTCATCAACACCAAGAACCTCCTCATGTTTCTACTGTTCGCGCCCATTCACGGCATTGCTTATGCGCTGACGGTCCGGGACAACCGGTTCGTCGACATTTTGCTCGTCCGATACGGCAAATGCCCCATCACCCGGAATCACCGGTTTTGGGGCGGCGACTCCTACAGGCCATGAGGAGTCGATCATGGCGAAGCTCTCCGCGCATATTCTCAATTCTTTGAAATTCGGAGCGGAAAACGGCCGCGAGGCCGAGATCTCGAGGCACGTCCCCTATCTTCGGCATGTCGAGGAGGACATGCTGAAGACGAAGGAAGGCCACTTTCTGATGGTGGTGAAGGTCGGCGGCTTCTGCTTCCAAACGGCCGACCAGGCGGAGATCGACATGCGGCTCTCGAGCCGCAACACGCTCATCCGTTCGATGAACGACAGCCGCTTCGCCGTCTATTCCCACATCATCCGGCGCGAAGTGACGCCAGAAATCGGCGGCGGCTTCGACAACTTCTTCTGCGCAGAGCTCGATCGCCGCTACATGGCGAACCAGGCGCATAAGCGCATGTTCGTGAACGACCTCTACGTGACGATCATTCGCCGGGGATTTCAGGGCAAGGTCGGCATGGCGGACAAGGCGACGAGCTTTTTCCGCAAGGGTCTCGGTGTCGACGAGAAGGAGATCGAGCGCGAGGCCCAGCGGGAGCTGCGGGACGTGGTCGCCAATTTCTGCAAGGAGATGGCGAGTTACGGCGCCCAGATTCTCGGATGCAGGATGCGCCACGGGGCCGTCTGCACGGAAATCGGCGAGTTCCTGGCGCAGCTGCTGAACGGCGGAGCGCCGCTTCACATGGCCCTGCCGCGCATGGCGCTCGACGCCTATCTGCCGACGAAGCGCATTACCTTTGGTAAGAAGGCTCTTGAATTCAGGGGGGCGTCGGGCCGCGACACAAGGTTCGCCGCGATGCTCTCCATCCGCGAGTATCCGGCTTACACGGGAGCCGGAATGCTCGACGGCCTCCTGCGCGTCCCGCACGAAATGATCGTCTCGCAGTCCTTCGCGCTCGAAGATCGCACGCCGGTCATGTCCCACGTCGCCAAGGTCGAGCGCCAGATCGCCGCGTCTGACGAGGCCGGGACAGAGGTCGAGTCGGCGATCCATACCGCGCGCAACGAGCTCGTGACCGGTCAAACGGTCCTTGGCTACCATCATCTGACGGTCTGCGCCCTCGGCCGCACCATCCGCGAAATGGAGAAATGCGTTCAGGCGGCGACGCAGGAGCTGCAGAATTTCGGGACGATCGTCGTCCGCGAGGACATGAACGCCGAGCCCGCCTTCTGGGCGCAGATGCCCGGAAATTTTGCCTATATCGCGAGGCGCTCCCTGATCTCCTCGCGCAATTTCGTCGGCTTCGCCTCGCTGCATAATTTCGCCGTCGGGAAGGCGGAGGGCAACCGCTGGGGTCCGGCGATCTCGATCCTGGAGACGACGAGCCAGACCCCCTATTATTTCAACTTCCATCGGCGGCAGGTCGGCAATTTCACGGTCACCGGCCCGACCGGCTCGGGCAAGACCGTGGGCCTGGGCTTTCTGCTCTGCCAGGCCATGCGGGTGACGCCGCGCCCGCGCGTCGCCTTCTTCGACAAGGACCGCGGCGCCGATCCGCTCATCCGGGCCATGGGCGGCAGCTACGAAGTGCTGGTTCCCGGCGTTCCGACGGGCTTCAACCCGCTGCAGCTTCCGGGCTCCCCGGAAGACCGCAAGTTCCTCGAAGACCTCCTAAAATTCATGGTGCGGCCACGGGACGGCTCGGACCTCGGCGCCCATCAGCTCAAGATCGTCGAAGGCGCGGTCGACCAGATTTTCGCTGTGCCGGCCAAGGATCGGCGCTTTGCGGAAGTCGCGCATCTGCTGAGGGGCAGCGAGAAGCTCGGGCAAGAGGACCTGGCGTCGAGATTCGACGTTTGGACGAAAGCCCGCGGATGGCTCTTCAACAACGAGCGCGACTCTTGGTCGGCGTCGAATGGCGTGTTCGGCTTCGACATGACCAAGGTCCTCGAAGACGACGACATCCGCACGGCGGCGCTCGGCTACATCTTCCACCGAATCGAGGGGATGATGGACGGCAATCCGATGATGCTGTTCATCGACGAAGGTTGGAAAATTCTCACCGACGACAAGTTCGCAGGGTTTCTCAACGACAAGCTGAAAACCATTCGCAAGCTCAACGGCGTCGTCGGCTTTGGCACGCAATCGGCGAAGGACATCGTCGCGTCGCCCATGGGCCACACGCTGCTCGAGCAGACGCCGACGAACATCTTCTTCCCAAATCCCAAAGCGGATTTCGAGAGCTATGTGACGGGCTTCAAGCTTTCCGAGCGTGAGTTCGAATGGGTGATCAACACGCATCCCGACTCGCGCCAATTCCTGATCAAGCACGATCAGGACTCCGTCATCGCGCGGCTCGATCTGACGAACATGTTCGATATCGTCAAAGTGCTCTCCGGGAACGTCGACACGGTCCAGGAATGCGAAGAGCTGCGCGCGCGCATCGGGGACGATCCGCGCGTATGGGTTCCGATCTTCTGCAATTGGCGGCGGGCAAAGCGGGAGGTTTCTCATGCTGCATAGGCTGTTGCCGTTAGCGGTCTCCTTTCTCGCCGGAATTGGGCCGGCCCTCGCCGACGTGCCCGTCATGGACGCTGCTCGCGAGACGACCGAAAAAAGCATCTCCGACTGCATGACCAAAGCGCGGGTCTACAAGGATTCGACCTTGCAGCCATCGAAAGGAATTACGGGAAGCGTGCAGACCCCGGGGCAGGGCCAATTGCCCTCCGCAGGCGGCGATCTGCTCTCCGCGAACAACGTGACCGCCCCATCGACCGGCGTCGTGTCCAACATGGATTTGAGCGCCGTTCAAACCACCGTGGCCGGGGGTGGAACGAGCGTTACGGGGCTGAACTTGAACACGGTCGCGCAGACGGTTGCCGCCTTGGGCGCGGTCGCGAGCGGCATTCAGGGGAATAGGAACAATACGCAAGCCGCCAGCGCCATCATCGGCGCGCTGGCGCTCTCCCAGTCCGCCTGGAACCAAAACAGCAGCGCCCGCAGCAACAACGGCGGGATGTGGAACCAGGCGATCATGGTGACGAGCCTGACGGCGCAGCTCTTCAATCAGCGTGGGTTGAACCTCATTGGTGGCGCGAGCCGGGCGGCGAATGCGCTGACGTTCGATCCGACGCAGGCGACGCTCATAGGGCTCCCCGCAAACACGAACACGAATGCGATTGTCGCCCCTCTGTCGACGGGACCTTGAGGCGAGGAAACAGGAGACGGGTCAATGATCAAGAAGACACTGCTTTCATTGTCGCTTGCGAGCTGGTTGACCTTTGGCGTCGCAGCATCTGCGCAAGTTCCGGTCATCGACACCGCGACACTGACCCAAGCGACCCAAACTGCGCAGAACACCGCGCAGATCATGAACAGCAACCAGCAGATCCTGAACACGGTCAATCAGACGCTGGCGGCGGTCACCGGCAATCGGTCCACGGGCGGCCTCTCTTCGATCGGCCTCGGCAGCTTCTCGCTCTCGAGCGCGCCAAACCTCAGTTCGCTGCTTGGCGGCGGCTCCCTCTCCATGGGCGGACTGGGCTCCTACGGGTCGCTTGCGTCCTCGATCATCAACGGCCTCAATCTCGTCAAGACGCTCACGGGAGCGAGTTCGGCAACCTCCACGACAGATCTTGCTTACACGGGAGCGGTCAACACCTCCGCCGCAATCACCGCTGCGGTGTCGGGCGCTCAGGCCGCCTCAATAACGCGGTCGTCGGGCTTCGGCGGGGCGGCGGGACAGATCGGCGCCGCGCCCGACATCAAAGGGTCGATCGATCAGAATTCGCAAATCCAGACGCAAACGGGTCAGACGATCAACGAGCTGATCGGCACTGTCAATCTGACGAACGCGGCGCTCAACGCCCAGCAACAGCAGGATCTCGCCGCTCAATCGAAGCTGTCGAACATGTGGACCTTCAATGCGTCGCAGGCGACGCTGGTCGGGAAGTAGGAGAGAGGCGCGATGAAAACAAGAGTCGCGAGACGCGCCCTCGTCGTCGCCCTCGGCATGGCGCTGACCACCCTCTCGGCATGTGCGCACAAGGACCTGATGGCGCCCTGCACGCGGGACAGCTCTGTGTGGTCCTTTGACCGTGCATATGCCGCGGCGAGTGATTGCGGGCCGCTTCTCCCGGTTAATCGCTAATTGAGAAGGACCGCACGTCGTGGACATCATCTCGGCGCTTTTCCAGAAGGTGGACACCGTCGCTGCATCGGCGGTGCAGCAGATTTATCAGTCCATCTCGTCCAGCCTCGCGCCGGTGTTCACCGTGGCTTTGACGGTCTATGTCGCCTATTGGGGATATGAAATGATCTATGGACGCGCGCCGCTCACCGCGGGCGCGTTCATGTGGCGCATCTTCCGCATCGGCGTCATCTACACATTGGCCTTCAGCTGGGGCGATTTCTCGTCGATCGTCGTCAACGTCTTCACTCAAGGCGCCGACGGGGTGGCGACGGCCGTTTGCACCGCGGTCGGCGGCACGAATTGCGGAACGCCGGAGACCTCGGTTTCGTCGACGCTTTCGACCCTCTTCACCAACGCTCTGACGGCAGGCAAGACGGTCGCCGCATCGGGCGGCTGGGGCGCCGCGATCGGCCTCTCGCTGCTCGCGATCGTGCTGCTCATCGCCGCGGTCATCTTCATCACGATCGCCGTGAGCCTCGTGCTCGTCGGCAAGATCGCTCTCTTCGTCCTGCTGGGGCTGGGGCCGCTGTTCATCGCCATGGCCCTCTTCAACTTCAGCTCGGTCCTCTTCACGGGGTGGCTGCGCACCTGCGCGCAATACGCGATCGTCCCCGTCGTCGTTTATGGCATCCTCGGATTTTTGCTGACGCTCATGAATTCGACGATCACCAATTTGGGGTCGATCACGGACGTATCGTCCGGAATGACGGTCATTGCGCCGTTCTTGATCCTCTGCGGGGTCGGGAGTCTCCTCCTCCCCCTTTCCCTCCAAATCGCGGCTTCGATCGCCGGCGGCTATGCGCTGCGCGACATCATCGATCTCCCCGGCCGGGCGCAGGGCGCCTGGCGGCTTTGGCGAGACCGGCGGCCTTCAGGCAACGGCTACCGCCAAGCCGCGCTGCCGCCGCCCACGGGCGGCGGTTACACGATCGGTCCGGGCGGCGCGACGGTGCAGCGTGGCACGAGCTACGACCCGCGCGCGGAACAGGTGGCAGCCGCTCTCATTGAAAGCCGCGCCGCTCAACTTCGCAGCGAACAAGGATAGGGGCGTCCATCATGTCCGATGATGTGGAGACCGGCGGGCGGTCGACGCTCGTGAGCGACAGCTATTACCACGATGGCGCGCGCTGGGAGCGCGACATCTACCGCCGGCTCGAGCTTTCCAGAAACGCCTGGCGCGTCGTCGCGGGCCTGATCAGCTTTGCGCTTCTCGCGGCGCTCGTCGCCCTGTTCATGCTCATTCCCCTGAAGTCCACTGAGGTCGTGACGCTCCTCGTGGACAAGGCCACGGGCTATGTCGAGGTCGCTCGGCCACTCGAGAGCGGAGGACCGATCTCCGAGCGCGAGGCGGTGACGCAGGCAAACATCGTTCGCTTCATTCGCGCTCGTGAAACCTACGATCCGCCGGCGTTGAGGGACAATTTCGAGCTGGCGGCGCTGCTCTCGGCCGGCAGCGCGAGCAAGGAGCTCGCGGAGCAATTCTCTTCGACGAATCCAAACAGCCCGATGAAGCTCTGGGGCGCGACCGGACGCGTCAAGGTCTACGTAAAGAGCGTGAATTTCCTGACGCATGGCTGGATGGACAACCCCAAGGCGCCGGCGACCGCCGCCGTGCGCTTCATGACGACGCGAACCAATGAGCGCGAGCAAATCATCGAACATTGGGCCGCGAATGTGAGGTTCCGCTACACGCAGGAGCCGATGCGCAACGAGTGGCGCTTCGACAATCCGCTCGGCTTCCAGGTCATCGAATATCGCAAGGATCAGGAGACCGTGGCTCCTCTTGGCGGAGGAGCCTCCCAATGAACAAGGTTTTGATTGCCAGCCTCCTGCTCGCGGCCACTTTATCGTCGCCCGCCGCTGCCGAACGCTCGCCTTTGCCGGTCCCGGCGGATTCGCGCCTGCGCACGGTTCCCTTCGAGAAGGACAATGTCGTCACGATTTGGGGAACCCGGGGCGTCTCCACCATCATCGTTCTGGGCGAGGACGAGAAGATCGCCACCGTCGCGCTCGGTGACACGGTCGGCTGGCAAGCGGTGCCCGATCAATCGAAGCAATTTCTGTTCATCAAGCCTTTGGAGCCGGACGCCGTCACCAACATGACCGTCGTGACCACGAGGAAGCGGATCTATTCCTTCATCCTGCGCACGAGCAGCGGTCACGATCGTCGGGTCGTGTTTAAGGTGCGCTTCACCTACCCGGACGAGGAAGCGGACGCGCGGCTCCTCAACAAGGCGCGCGAGCTCGCGGCCTTTCCCAACAAGCGGAACGCGGAGCGCTCAAGCGTCAGAAACTTCGATTACAGTTACAAAGGCGCGCCGTACGTCAAACCCGAGCACGTCTTCGACGACGGGACGAAGACCTATTTTCGGTTCTCAGGAGACGTTCCTGGAATTTTCCTGGTCAATCCGGATAGGTCGGAAACGCTCATCAACTATCGGCGTGAGGGCGAAATGATCGTCGTCGATCGGACGGCGGGTCAGTGGACGATGCGTAACGGAGCGGCGACAGCGTGCGTCTTCAACATGAGGGCCGAGGCGGAACCGCCGCCGAAGTCGCATGAAACTGATATTCAACCCGAAATTCAAGCTGTCCATGCGCCGGAGGATGGCTTCCTGACGAACCTCCTGTCGGGCAGCTGGGCGCCCAGCGTCAATTTGCAGCAACAATAGGAGCGCCCGATCATGGCTGCTGATTTCGAGGAAGAGGGCCGGCTCGCGAATGAGACCGTCACCCGCCAGTCATCGAACCCCAATGTGATGCTGGGCGGCGTGGCTGTTCTCGCCGCCGCCGTCGTCATCGGCCTCATGTGGTACGCGTCCGGCCGCAAACAAACGAAGCCGCAGAACGCCGGCGACGAATCTTTTGCGACCGCCCGGCTACAGCCCGGCGCGACCTTCGACCGGCCTGCGCAGAAGGACGAGCCCGCCAGATTCGTGATTCCGGCTCCCCCAGTTACACCTCCGGTTCCTCAGCCTGCCGTTGTGGTCGCTCCCGCCGCAGAGCCCAGGCCGGACGACAGCGAGGCGCGACGCCTCGAAGAGCTCGAACGGCTGCGCAAAGAAGCCGAGGCGAAGCTGGAGGCTCGCCTTCGCTCGCCCATGCTCGCCATCAACGATAAGGAAGGAACGGCGTCCGTCGATCCTTCGGCGAGGGTTGGTATCGAAAAGGACGAAGAAGATCCCAATCGCCGCTTTCTTCGCAACGCCGAAAACGACGTGACCCGAGCTCGGGCGGTGAAGCACTCGCGCATCGACGCGCTCGTGCCGCAGGGCTTCATGATCCGCGGCGTCTTGGAAACGGGCATTCAGTCTGATCTCCCTGGCAACGTGCGCGCCTCTGTGAGCGAAGATGTTTATTCCTTCGACGGGCGCCGAGTCCTCATCCCCAAGGGCACGATGCTCACGGGCGAATATCGCTCGGGCGTCGTCCGGGGACAGTCTCGCGTTTTGATCATCTGGACGCGCATGTTGCGCGCCGACGGCGTGTCGCTGATGCTCGGATCTTATGGCACGGACAATCTCGGCCGCTCGGGTCTCGAAGGCGAGGTCGACAAGCATTTTCTCGACAGATTCGGGAATGCGGCTTTGCTGACGCTCACGGGCGGCGTCGCGCAATTCGTCGCGTCGCTCGGACAAAATCAAAATCAGCCGGCGAACCAGCAATACGCATTCGATCCGGTGACCGGTCAGCTCATTCCCATAGCCGGGACCCAGAACTCGACTCTCCTGAGCGCGCGGCAAATCGGCGCCCAGGCGGCGTCGCAAGCCATCACACGCATGGCGGAAGAGGCGTTGAAAGACGAGATTCACATTCCCCCGACGATCTACGTGGATCAGGGGACGAGAATCCTCGTTTTCGTGAAGCGCGACCTCGATTTCTCCGACCTCTATGCCGACCCCGTGAAAGAGGCGCTGTATGAACTTAAGCACCCCAATAAGCGCGCGCGGCGCGACGAAGATACCGCTTTGGGAGACCCTGCCGGTGTTCTTCCGGAACGCGGCGGAGCCCATACGGGTTTGGTTACAAAACCCTGACGTCATCGAGATATGCGTCAACAGGCCGGGAGAGGTGTGGGTTGAGGCGCTTGGCAAGCCTGCCATGGAGCGCTTTGAGGTTCCTCAGCTGACCGAGACGGCCGTTCGGCGGCTCGCCGAGCATGTGGCCTCGATCACCCAGCAGTCCGTGAACTCGTCGACGCCGCTGCTTTCGGCGGCCATGCCGCATGGGGAGAGATTTCAGGGCGTGCTCGCGCCGGCGGCGCCTTCGGGCGGCGCCTTCTCGATCCGCAAGCAGGTCATCGCGAATCTCGACCTGGACGACTACGCGCAAATGGGCGCGTTCGAGGCCGTGAAGGTGAGAGGTCCGCTCAAAGCGGACCTCAACCACTATCCCGAGCTAGAGAGCGAACTTGCCGAGCTGCTGCACGACAGGGCGCCGGAAGGCGTGCAAAGGGCTCTGACGTTCGCCGTCAAAAACCACGTGACGATGATTATTTCGGGCGGAACGTCGTCGGGCAAGACGACGTTTCTCAATGCGCTGCTCAAGGAGGTTCCTGATACTGAGCGCGTGATCTCGATCGAAGACACGCGCGAGCTTCAGCCTCCACAGCCCAACTGGTTGTCCTTGCTCGCCTCAAAAGGCGGGCAGGGCCTCGCCCAGGTGACGGTTCAAGACTTGCTGGAGTCGAGCCTGCGATTGAGGCCCGACCGGCTGTTCCTCGGCGAGATCCGTGGCGCCGAAGCGGCGACCTTCCTGCAGGCCGTTAATACCGGTCATCCCGGCTCCCTGACGACGCTACATGCCGACAGCTCTTATGGCGCTTTCGAGCGCCTGGCGCTCATGACGCTGCAATCGGATTTGAAGCTGAGCAAATCAGAGATCATGGAATACGTCCGCTCAGTCGTGCCGATGGTCGTTCAATTGCGTCGCCGTCCGACGCGAGGCGTGGCCGAAGTTTATTTCCGGGGCTTCACCAAAAAAGCGTGAGAGGGTCGATGCGCTGGCCGCTATATTTGCTCGGCGCGCTCGGCGCGCTCGCGGCTGCTTTCTTTCTCTGGGAGGCATCCTACGCCCTGGCGGTGGCATGGCACTCTCATAACTGGTCTCTCTGGTCTCGCTTCACGCGAGAATTTGAACTCCTGTTGCCCCTACGCGCTGTTCAAAGCGAATGGGGAAGCCCGGTTGTCAAAAACTTGGTCGCAAGGGCGACTCTTGGCGCTACGGTTGCTTTCGTGGTCGTCGCCGTAGTCGCTAAGCAAGCCATTGAAGGGATTCGGGCGATGGCGCCTCCGACAGGCGGCTCCAGGCTCGCGACGTTGAACGATCTGCGAAAGGCGAATTTGCTCAACGGCGAGCCTGGCTACTCGATTTTTCTCGGACGCTTCGGCGGCAAGGACGTTCGTTACAGCGGCGCCAGCCATATCTATGTGAACGGGCCGACGCGAGCCGGCAAGGGCGTGGGCTTCGTGCTGCCGAACGCCCTTGAATGGCGCGGCTCCTTGATTGGCTTGGACATAAAGCGCGAGATGTGGGGCGAGATTGGCGCGGCGCGCGCGGCCATGGGCCAGCGGGTATTTATGTTTTCGCCTGGTTCAGCGGAATCGCATTGTTGGAACCCGCTCGATCTCGTCTCGCCTTGGCCGGAAACGGCGACTGATGTGGCCAACATCGCCCGAAGCCTAATTCCGACGCCGGCGACGGGAGACTCATATTGGGCCGAAACCGCTCGGGGACTCTTCGCCGGCCTGTTGGGTTATGTCCTCGACAGCGACACGATGCGCGGACAGCGCACGATAAAATCCGGGCTTAAGATGATGAGCCGCGGTCGCAGCCTCGCGGCCGTCATGGCGGATATTCTGGTTGCCGAGCCGAATCTGAATGAGTTCGTCGCTGACAAATTTCGCCAGCACATAGGCCGCGAAGAGAAGCAGCGCATGTCTTTCGAAGCGCACATCGTCACGGCGCTCGATGCCTGGAACAACAAGCTTGTGGAAGATGTGACGCGCCGCAGCGACTTCAACATTGCGGAGCTGCGACGAAAGCCGTTCACGATCTTGATTGGCACGCCGGTTGGGAGTTTCGGCTCGGTTGAAGCGGTCGTCCGTCTTCTGGTGCAGCAGGTGCATGACGTGCTGCTGAAGAGCCTTCCGGGACTCGACGAGCCGCACAAGCTTCTCTTGATGCTCGATGAATTTTACCAATTCGGGCGTATGCCCGAAATCGTCGATCGCGCGCCGCTCGTCGCTGGCTATGGGTTCCAGATCGCGGTGATAGCGCAGGGCCTGACTCAATTGGACGTGCGCTACGGCAAGCCGACGCGAGACATGTTGGTCGGCAATATGGACGTGAAGGTTTTGATCGGCGTCGGCGACGAAACGACGGCTAAATACTGCTCGGAGGAAATCGGAAAGCACTACATTCGCCGCGAAGGCTGGGGGACTTCGATTGGCGGCGGGAGCCTGGTCGGCGGGGCTCCTCGCGCGAGTCGAACGACGCAAGGGCGGTGGGAGCTTGAGCCAATCATGGCCCCGGAAGCCCTTCGGCGGTTGGACAGCAACAAGTCGGTTCTGCTGGTGCGGGGCCAATACGCGGCGGTTTTGGACAAGATCAACTTCTTCACGGATGGCGGATACAAGCGCAAGGTCGCGGCGTCGGCGCCCTTCAGGGCTCAACTGAGCATGCCGGATGTAGGAGCTGACGGCCTATCGTCGGACTGGTCGGCCGATCCGGCAGCGACGATCGCTCCTGCCGCGCTTGGGGCGAAGCACGACGCGGCGTTTGCGCGCGTGATGGCGGCTGCCGAGGATATCTTCGTTGACGCCGAGCCATTCCGCAGGGCTTTCGTCGCAGCGATGAACGAAGCGAGCAATGGGAAGGTCGCAGCACTTTGCAAGCAGCTTCGAACTGAGCCTCAGTCGCTCGCCGCTCTGGAGAAGCCGCGCGGCTTCTCGATGCGACGCGCGGACCCGCCGGACGTTGTGACGAAATCGCTGCGAGCGGAAATAGTCGCCGCCCGAAATCTTCTCAATGCCGACCGCGCCGAAAGGGCGGGTGTTGCGGTTAACGTCACGCCTGGATCTGACGCTTTAAGGGGCGCTGCGCCTGTACTTCCCCCCGCTGATATGGCGCCACCGCCGCCACCTATCACCGTGGTGAGCGCCGGCGGCGAAGCGGAGAGGGCGCCCGAACCGGCGGATATGGTGGCGCTCGTTGCTGGCGTCAGCGCCGAATCCGCGGAATGGGTAGAGGATTTGAAGTCGGCGGCCGCATCGACTCTCGCGGGCGAGAAGCGGGCGGAGTTCGAAGCCGACGTGGCGCAGCTTGAAGCCGCGTCAGCGCTTTTCCAAGACACGCCGGATGATCTGCGCGAACTGCTGTGACGCGCACGACTGGCGATTATTTCGGATGACGGAACTAGCGAGCTGGCGAAATCAGACGCTTTGTTCCCTCCATTCCGATTGGGCGACATTGCCGGACCTTCGGCAGCGCCCTATGTCGCTAGTCATTCCCGTAGTGCTCGCGCTTAGCTTAGGACGCGCTTCAGCCGGCGTGCTCTCGAGCCAATTGTTATAGGAATATTCGGCAGTGAGCGAATGAGCGAGTGAAGGAAGCGGCTGGCCAGGGTTCATACGAACAATTCGAAGAAGACTGGAACACGGTCGGAGAGAAAGATGGACGCGAAGACTGACAGGGACGCGGGCAAGTGCCCGGTCGTGCACGGGACCACGAATGTCGGCATGAGGTCGAACAAAGACTGGTGGCCGAATCAACTGAACCTGAGGATTCTCCGCGCGAACTCGCCCCAATCCGATCCCATGGGCAAGGCTTTCAACTACGCCGAGGCATTCAAGAAGCTCGATTACGCCACCCTGAAGAAAGACCTCGCCGCGCTGATGACGGACAGCCAGGACTGGTGGCCGGCCGATTTCGGCCACTACGGCGGGCTCATGATTCGCATGGCGTGGCACGCTGCCGGCACCTATCGCATCGGCGACGGCCGCGGCGGCGCCGGCGCCGGTCAGCAGCGGTTCGCACCCCTCGGCTCCTGGCCGGACAATGCGAATCTCGATAAGGCGCGGCGGCTCTTGTGGCCGATCAAGCAGAAATACGGCTCGAAAATCTCCTGGGCCGACCTCATGGTCCTTGCCGGCAATGTCGCGCTCGAAACCATGGGCTTCAAGACATTCGGCTTCGGCGGGGGGCGCCCCGATGTGTGGGAGCCCGACGAGATCGTCTACTGGGGCAAGGAGAAAGCTTGGTTCCCTGATCCTCATAGCGACGAGCGCTACAGCGGCGTCCGCGATCTCGAGAATCCGCTGGCTGCCGTGAATATGGGCCTCATCTACGTCAATCCGAATGGGCCGAACTTCAAGCCAGATCCGGTTGCCGCCGCCGTCGACATTCGCGAGACCTTCAAGCGCATGGCGATGAACGACGAGGAGACGGTTGCGCTCATCGCCGGCGGACACACCTTCGGCAAGGCTCACGGCGCGGGCGATGCAGCGCTGGTGGGTCCCGAACCGGAAGCTGCGCCGATCGAGGAACAGGGCCTTGGCTGGAAGAGCAGGTTCGGCACGGGCAAAGGCAAAGACGCGATCACCGGCGGTCCGGAAGTCACCTGGAGCGCGACGCCGACGAAGTGGAGCAACAGCTTTTTCGAGACCCTGTTCAAATATGAATGGGAGCTGGAGACGAGCCCGGCTGGGGCCAATCAATTCAGGGCGAAGGGCGCCGCCGCCACGATTCCGGATGCGTTCGACCCGTCGAAGCGTCATACGCCGACCATGTTGGTCACCGACCTCGCTTTGCGGATGGATCCGGCCTACGAGAAGATTTCCCGGCGCTTCTTAGAGCATCCGGAGGAATTCGCGGATGCGTTTGCGCGCGCGTGGTTCAAGCTCACGCACCGCGACATGGGTCCGCGCGCACGTTATCTCGGCCCGGAGGTCCCGGCGGAGGAGCTGATCTGGCAGGATTCGGTTCCGGCCGTCGATCACGCGCTGATCGACGCCAAGGACATCGCGGATCTTAAGGCCAAGATCCTCGCCTCGGGACTTTCCATCTCGGAGCTCGTCGCGACCGCCTGGGCCGCGGCTTCGACTTTCCGCGGCTCCGACAAGCGCGGTGGGGCGAATGGGGCGCGCATCCGTCTCGCGCCGCAAAAGGATTGGGAAGTCAACCAGCCAGCCCAAATGGCAAGGACGCTCGAGACCCTTGCAGGCGTCCAGAAAGCGTTCAACGGCGCGGCAAGCGGCGGCAAGAAAGTATCGCTCGCCGATCTGGTCGTTCTCGGCGGCTCAGCCGCCGTCGAGCAGGCCGCGAAAAAGGCCGGGCACGACGTGGCCGTTCCATTCGCGCCCGGCCGCACGGACGCGTCACAGCAGCAAACCGACGTGGAGTCCTTTGCCTATCTCGAGCCGGTTGCAGATGGCTTCCGCAACTACCTCAAGGCCAGATTCACCGTGCCGGCGGAGGAGCTTCTAATCGACAAGGCGCAGCTCCTGACTCTCACCGCCCCGCAGATGACGGTTCTCGTCGGAGGCCTCCGCGTCCTGGGCGCGAACCACACCGGGTCGCAGCACGGCGTCTTCACGCAGCGGCCGGAGACGCTGACGAACGACTTCTTCGTGAACCTCCTGGACATGGGCACGGAGTGGAAAGCGACAGCGGACGAGAACGTGTTCGAGGGACGCGATCGCAAGAGCGGCGCGTTGAAGTGGACCGGCACGCGAGTCGACCTCATCTTCGGCTCGAACTCCGAGCTCCGCGCACTTGCCGAAGTCTATGGCTCGGCCGACGCGCAAGCGAAGTTCGTGGCTGATTTCGTGGCGGCGTGGACCAAGGTGATGAACGCCGACCGATTCGATCTCACCTGACGCCTGCGGAAAGACTCTCGAAGGCTTTCAAGCGGCGGGCTCCAACAGTGCGGTTTGGCGCGCGGCGGTTCCGTCATCGCGCACGAACTGGGATCTACCGTCGCACTGACGCCGATCCAGACAAGGCGCGTGCAGTTGGGGGCGATGCCATCCACGTTATCTATATGATCGAGGCTGCTCCGACGTAAGCAAGCGAATTTGAGCGATGGCGACCATGTACGAGCGCTCCATCGTCGTGTTCGGCGGAACCGGGTTTCTCGGGCGCCGGGTGGTTTGGCATCTCCGTAAGGCTGGTTTTTTTGTTCGGATTGCGTCGAGGCATCCGGATCGGGGGCATAGGCTGTTTGGTTTTGATGATCCGCAACTTCATTCAGTCGATGCCAACATTCACGATGAGCAGTCAGTCGCCAATGCACTTGCTGGCGCTTACGGCGTTGTGAATGCGGTCAGTCTTTACGTCGAGCATGGCCGCGAGACTTTTCATTCCGTGCATGTCGAGGCTGCTCAACGAGTGGCAGATCAAGCACGTCGAGCCAGAGTGGAGCGGCTCGCGCACGTTTCAGGAATCGGCTCCGATGCCGGCTCGTCATCGCTCTATATCCGCAAGCGTGGCGAAGGCGAACTGGCGGTTCGCGCCGCGTTTGCAGATGCAATTCTCATTCGCCCGGCGGTGATGTTCGGATTGGACGATTCATTTCTCACCGCCATCATCAAGCTCCTCGGCCGGCTTCCAATCTATCCGATGTTCTGGCGCGGTCTCACGAGACTGCAGCCCGCCTATGTGGAGGATGTGGCGGAAGCAATCGCTAGGGCGCTGGATCGCAAGGACGTGCATGCGATCACCTTCGAATTTGGCGGTCCTCGCGTCTACTCTTATGAAGAATTGCTCAGAGTCGTTGCCCACGAAGCCAACCTCAAGCCCATGTTAGTTCCTATCCCATATGCCGCTTGGCACACGCTGGCTTGGTTCGCGGAAATGCTCCCAAGCCCGCCCGTCACTCGCAATCAAGTAGAACTGATGCAGGTCGACACCGTGTCGTCGCCAGAGATGCCCGGATTTGAAGACCTCGGAATTTCGCCGCACTCGGTCGAGGAAATACTCCAGGAGATATTACGGGGTCACTGAAGAAACGGCTTACGCCTACCAAACGAAGGGCGCCAACCGGTATCCGACCTTTTCCGTATAGGCGGCGTATTTAGGGAACCTTTCCGACAGCGCACGCTCCTCGAAGACCGAGCGGATGGCGAGCAGGATCACCAATAGGGGCACGAAGACGAGCCCATAAGACGAGCCGAGCAGCAGCGGCGTCCCGAGCAGGAAGAGGATCGCGCCGCCGTACATCGGATGGCGCACGATGGCGTAGGGGCCGGTCGTCACGATCCGCTGCCCGCGCTCCGCCTGTATCCGGACCACCGGCGCGGCGAAGGAGTTCTCCGCCAAGACGCGCCAGATGATCGCGTAGGACACCAAGATGCATACGGCGCCCGCCGCTTCAGCCCACACGGGCATGACGGTCGCTCGCCAACGGACGGCATCGAGCCCCATGACGACGAAGGCCCCCAGATAGAGTGCGAAGAACAGCGACAGGATTGCCTTGTCCCACGCCGGCTGGCCGGCTTGGAAGGGCGAGGACAGCCGCTCCCTCAAGAGACCAGGATCGTGTCGCGCGAACCAAAGCCCCGCGGCCGCGCCGACGCCTCCAATGATGCCCAAGAATATCCAAGCCTCCGGCCATGCCGTCGTGCCGGCCGGCACAAAAAGGAGGGCGGCCATCGCCGACAACCAGATGGATGTTTGGAGGAAAAAGCGGATCAGCATCCGTTGAACCCCATAGCTGCGCGACAAGACGTGGAGCAACGCCAAGACGCCACTGCGGCAATGGACGGCGAGCCTCGCGACCCTTCGCTAGTATACCTTTTAGAAATTGCGCCCAGCGGTTTTCGGGGCGAACGAAGAGGACGCATGGCGAGTCCAAGGCGTTCGAGATCGAACGGGATCGTCAGCAAACTGAACCCCGTGTCCGCCGCCCTCAATCGCGACGATAGGCCTTATAGGATAGCAAGCCGCCGACGATCAGAAAGACGGCGCCGAACACGGGCAGCACGACGTGTATGGCTGGCCCGGCGGCGGCCTGCGCTGCGATCCCCGCCAACCGCGTGGGGAAGACCATGCGGACGAAGCCGATGATCACGGACAGCCATCCAAAAATGGTGATCAGCACCGGCCAGCCTACGGTCCAGCGGGTGTGGAAGTAGACGATCGCCACACCGGGCACGAAGGCGGCGAAGCCGGAGAGGACGATCAGCATCGGGATCTTGGACATCTCCTCGATCATGCCCGGCATCGCGTCCAAGTTGAGGAGGATCATGAGGGCCGTTGCGACGAGCGTCGGCCCCATCAGGGCGGCGATGGTCTTTGATGCCGTCATGATTATCCTTTCGTCGTCCTGATCAGTTGCGCGTCCGCCCCTTGTGGACGCGCCCCTTGCTCGCCGGTCGCTCCTTCTTCGATCTCGGCATCAGCGCACGTTGCGACGCTTGCTTGGCACGCCCGGCTCGCGCCGCGCGCGTCGGAATCGCGCGTCCGAATTTTAGCTCTCCGGGCTTGGTCATCTCGCACACCCAACCGTGTTCCATGGCAGAGATGTGGTGACAGGGGGCAGGCTTTTCATCGGGCCGCGCGTCGTCGGAGGAAGGAAGGCGGCAGAATGACGCAAATTCGACCTCCGAATTGCTCTGGTCAGGACGTAGTGGCGGCCTTGTCTCGCGAGGGATGCCGCCCCGTCCTGATCCACGACCAAGTTGACAAATGTGATATGTTATAACATATCATTTGTCCGCCGTTCGAAACGCGGGGGCATCCCATGAAGATGACGCACACGATGTACGCAGCCGCTATCGTCGCGGCGACCACAGCGGGATTTGCCGAAGGGGCCGCAGCGCAGCAGAGTTTGCCGACGATCGAGGTCGGCGCCGCTCACAGGACGCGCGTCGTCATTCACACTAAGCCGCATGGAGTTCCTCCAACGCGCCGGGTGGCCGCCGCCTCGGTTCCCCCCGCTGCCCGCGAAGCTCCCCCGGCGCCCGTTCCTGCGGCTCAGCCCGCGGAGCTGCCAAGCAAAGAAAGGCTCGATCGCCTCCAGCCCAAGATCGGCGTCAACGACTATTCCTTGAATCGAGCGGCGATCGAAGCACTCCCGCAGGGCGACCAGACGCCGCTGGACAAGGTGCTGCTGCAGACGCCGGGCGTGGCGCAGGACTCGGCCGCAAGCGGCAATTTGCACGTCCGCAACGAGCACGCCAATCTCCAATACCGAGTGAACGGCATTTTGCTGCCGGACGGCGTCTCCGGCTTCGGGCAAGTGATGGAGACCGGCTTCATCGGCTCAATGTCGCTCGTCACCGGCGCGCTGCCGGCCCAATACGGCCTGCGGACGGCTGGCCTTGTCGACATCGTTTCGCGCGAACCATCCGCAACGCCCGGCGGCAGCGTCACGATGTACGGCGGCAGCCACGGAACCGGTCAGACCTACTTCGAATATGGCGCAAAGAGCGGACAGTGGGAGGTTTTCGCCACGGGTCGCCTGATCCGCAACAATCTCGGCATTGAAAATCCAACGCCGAGCCATGAAGCGATCCACGACATCACCGAGCAGGGACGGTTCTTCGGCTACGCGTCCTATGCGATCAACGACGCGACCAAGCTGAGCTACATCACCGGAACCTCGGTCGCCAATTTCCACATTCCCGATAATCCCAATCAGCAACCGCAATTCCAAGCCTTCGGCATAAGCTGGTTCGACTCCTCCAAACTCAATGAGATTCAAGACGAACGCACCTTTTACAATGTGATTGCCTTGACGCACTCTTCCGGCGCCGTCGACACGCAGCTCTCCTATTTCTCACGCTACTCGACGCTGCATTTCGTCCCCGACCAGATCGGCGATCTGGTCTTCAACGGCGTCGCCTCCGACGTCTATCGCGCGAGCCTCGTCAACGGCCTGCAAGGGGACGGCGCCTATCGAACCGGCGAGGGCCACACTTTGCGCGCCGGCTTTACCGTCAGCGGCGAGAAGACGCATGTCGTGACCAACTCGACCCTCGAGCCGCTCGACATGAACGGCAATTCGATAGACGCGCCCCACGGCGTCTATGATTCCAGCGCCAAGGTCGGCTGGATCGCGGGCGTTTATGCGCAGGACGAATGGAAGCTCGCCGACCGGCTGACGCTGAACGGCGGATTGCGCTTCGACCAGATTTGGCAGTTCGTCGAGACGAACCAGGTGAGCCCGCGCGCGTCGATCGTTTTCAAGCCCACGGACGACACAACCCTTCATGGCGGTTATGCGCGCAACTTCACGCCGCCGCCGCAGGCGTTGGCGTCGCCCACGAACCTTCTCCTCTACAACAACACGACGCAGGCGCCTGCGATCCCGTTCTCGAGTCCCGTCCGTCCCGAGCGCGCGCATTATTTCGACGTCGGCGCGACGCAGAAGCTGACGCGGCAGTTCGAGGTCGGGCTGGACTTTTACTACAAGCGCGCCCGCAACCTCATCGACGACGGCCAGTTCGGGCAGGCCCTGGCGTTGACGGCCTTCAACTATGATCGTGCCTACAACAGCGGCGTCGAATTCAAATCCAAACTCGAGAGCGGGGATTTCCGCGCCTACGCGAATCTCGCTTGGGCGCGCCAGCGCGCGACGCAGTGGATATCGAACCAGTTTCTGTTCGCTCCCGACGACTTCACTTATGTCGCAAACCATTACATCTACACCGACCACGCGCAGACCTGGACGGGCTCGGCGGGCGCGTCCTACGTCTTGTGGGGCGTTCGAGGCTCGGTGGACATGATCTACGGCAGCGGCTTGCGGAGCGGCTTCGCCAACACCACGCATGTCTCGCCGTACACGCAGGTGAACTTGGGGCTCTCGCGCGAGATCGGCATGGTGTTCGACAAGCCGCTGACGCTGCGCTTTGACGTCGTCAACCTTCTCGACCACGCCTATGAGCTGCGCAATGGTTCGGGCATCGGCGTCTTCGCCCCGCAGTTCGGGCCGCGCCGCGGATTTTTCGTCGGCCTGAAACAGGCCTTTTGAAACTTCGTTGCGCCCGTTTCACGGGGCGGAAATCAAGGAGGGATAACGCCAATGTGGACGCGTCGCGCTTTCATCGCCGCCGTCGGCCTCACGCCCGCGGCTTTCGCCTTCGCCGCGGAAACGCCGCTCCCCATCGTCGCGAGCTTCTCCATCCTCGGCGATTTCGCGCACCAAGTGGGCGGCGCCCGCATCGATCTCACGACCATCGTCGGCCCCAATGGCGACGCCCACGTCTACGAGCCGACGCCGCGTGACGGACAGGCGCTCGCCAAGGCCCGACTGGTCTTCGTGAACGGCCTCGGCTTCGAAGGATGGATGGATCGGCTGATCGCCGCCTCGAGGACCAAGGCCTTGGTCGTGACGGTCAGCAAATCAATGGCGATCCGGCAGGGCGAGGAAGGCGGCGCCGATCCGCACGCTTGGCAAGATGTGTCCAACGCGCAAATCTATGTCGCGAACATCCGCGACGCGCTGATCGCCGCCGACCCGGCGAGGGCCGAAGCCTACCGCGCAGCCGCCGGGGTCTATTCCGCGAAGCTCGCCGCTCTCGACCAAGAGATCTCACGCGCCATCTCGAGCATTCCCAAAGAGCGCAGGCGCATCGTATCGACCCATGACGCCTTCGGCTATTTTTCGGCGCGCTACGGCCTCGAATTCATTGCGCCCGAGGGCGTTTCCACCGAGGCGGAAGCGAGCGCGCGCGACATCGCCCGCATCATCGACGCGATTAAGCAGCACAAGGTCGCCGCCGTCTTCCTTGAGAACATCGCGGACCCGCGTCTCACGCAGAGCATCGCAGCACAGACTGGAGCGAAGGTCGGCGGCACGCTTTATTCCGACGCGCTCTCCGAGGTGAACGGGCCGGCGCCAACCTACATCGACATGATGCGCCACAACGTGAGGGAATTGACCAAGGCTCTGGCGTCGTAGACAGCCCTCATCGTCAGCGAATCTGGTCGACGGCGCCGCCTCGGGTAATGGTTTAACATTTACAGAGCGGGCTAGGTAGTAAGCGAGGCAAGGTCGGATGCGACAGGCAGGTGGCAATGCGAGAAGAATTCTGAACACGCTGCAAGCGGCGGAGCGACCGCTTAGCGCCTACGATATCATCGAAGCGATTCGACCCCAGGTCGTCGCGGCTCCGACCACTGTCTATAGAGCACTCAACAAGCTCGTGTCGGAGGGCAAAGCGCATCGTGTCGAATCCCTCAACGCCTTCGTCGCGTGCCGCCATCCCGGATGCCATGGGCAGGAGCAGGACCATGCGGCGGCGGTTTGCTTCGCCATTTGCGACAACTGCGGCGGGATCGAAGAAGTCGTTATCCCGGTGATCGTGGAAAGCTTGGCGACCGATCTTTCTGCCCTGTCCTTCTCTCTCCGTGCGCTCAGTATCGAAGCGCGAGGTCTCTGCGCCGGATGTCGGCATGAGAACCCGACGGCGTGATCGATCACCGCGTCGCCGCCCGTCGCCATCGTCACCTGATCGTCGCCCCGCGTTCTTGGGCGAAACGGATTTGACTTCGGCCTATCGCGAATGTCGGCTCTTGACCTTCGCCCTTCGCCAGCAATGTCAACCGATTGGCCTCAGCGCTTGCTTTGCTCCTGCGGAATAATCGGTCAGCCATCCGACCGCCACGATCACCAGCCCCATGAATAGGTAAAGGCCAAATGCCGAGCTGTTGCTTGAAAAATTGGGCAAGAACGCGATGAGAACCAATGCCGGGCCAACGATTCGTTCGATCCACCCGTGAATCGAGAATGGCAGCCAAGGACGCCAGCCTAGCGGGAAATCAGTTACCAGCGTGAGCGCCAGATGCACCCCTGCTAGCGTCCAAGATAACAACGCCGGCAAGCCGTCGAGTCCCAAAAGCTTTGGTGCGGCCAGAAACACGACGACCGTCAGGTAGTCCAAATAGCCGTGTATGGTTGGCGTGATGGGCTTCATGAGCGTTCTCCGTCTCGATCGCGGCCTTGGTGTCATAGCCGCGCAAGGCAGGAACCTACGCCTCCGCAACACGCAAGTCTGTAATCGAGATTACAAAGCGGTCCGGCTTGATTACGCGGCGGACTGCAGCGCGGAATGATTTACGCAGATCAGGTCCCGGCGGTAATCGAGCACGCCACGGCGACGCAAGGCGTTCATGGCCTTAGTCACCGCAGGCCGACTGGCGTAAACCAGATCAGCGATGTCCTGCTGAGTCAGCGGTATCTCGAGCGAGTAGCCATGTGGGCACGGCGCTCCGAACACTAAGGCGAGTTCGTGCAGGGTCTCGACGAGCCGCGTTTCGACCTTTTTGGTGAGGAGAGTGATCAACTTTCTTTCCGTCCGTTTCTGCCTGGCTTCTAGTTGGGCATAGAGGAAAGTGGCGAATTCCGGACTCTCGCCCACCAGGCTATTCAGTTCCTGATGTGTGATTTTGGCGACGTGAATTTCGCCGAGCGATGTCGCCGTGTGATCCGACAGATGCTCCGCCAATGTGCTCCCGAATACGCCGCCCGGTCCCATCACATCGATGGTCAGTTGAACTCCACCTTCTGTGATATGAGAAAGTTTGACGATGCCCCTGAGCAGCCAAAAGAGGCTCTCCAATCGGTCTCCCTGTCCGTAAACGACCGCCTTGTCGTGATAGTCTAAGGTAAGCAAGGACGGCGCGATCGTCTCCCAGCGCACGATCTCGGTTTCCGACAGCATCAGCCGCCCCCTCTGGTGCCGGAGGGCCTGAAGCGCTGTCGCCCTCCGTGTTCAAGACTTGAATAGGGCGCTTGGGCTACGGGTAAGAGCCAAGGCGCCGCCGCTCTTGCGAATATGAAGCAGCGCGCGAAGGTCCGCAAATGGCGCAATTGGCAGGTCCGGCGGCAAACGCGTCACAGCATTGAGGGGCCCAGCCGGCGCCGAAGGCGTTCCAACGAAATGTGCTGCAAGTCATCATTGAAATCCTCGCCTCGCGACACCACGGACAGGCAAGGGAACCGTGTCCTCGGCGATATTAGGCGCATGCGCGACCGCTCGGCAGGCCTTGACTGGCGTAAGGCTCGTGGCAGCTACATGGACTCGCCTTCCGCTTCGTCGCGATCCTGACGGCGCTCTTCTTGGCGAAAGCGTTCGGCGTTCTCCGCGTCGATGCGTTTCTGCTCGTCGCGATTGGCGTGATCGAGCACGCGGCGCTGTTCAAAGCGAAGGGCCTGAATAGCCTCGCTTTGCGCGGGGTCTGCGGGGATTTCGCGAGCGGGACTGTTGTCTGCGGCCCGCTCCGCTTCGCGTGCCGCGCGGGCTTCCTCTGGAGCGCGGTAAGGCGCTCCTTCGGTTCCGGTGGCGGCGTTGGCTTCGTGAGCTTCCCTCGCGCGTGCTGCCTGGCGGGTTTCTCGTTCCGCCTCGACGTCGACGCGCTCGCGGATGCTATTGAGCTCGATCGCGCGCTCCGCTGGCGTCGTGTTGAGGATTGGTTGGTCGACGGGGCCTTGACGTTGTTCGCCAACAGGCGAGACAGATTTCGCCGGCGCATCCGTCTCTGTGTTTCCGGGTTTTTCTTTCCCCTCGGTCACGGTCGCGCGCAGCGCTTCGATCTCGGTGCGCAGCTCGCGAATGCGGCCTTGCAGTTCCGGGTTCGTGATTTTGTAGCCGTGCTCAGCCGCAAGTCGGACGGCGGTTTCCTTGTATTCGTCGCTTCCGCTGACGCTTATCGTTTCCCATTTTTGAGAAGCGAGCCTCAGAGCCGCATTGACACTCTCTCTGTTGCTCCAGTCGCGAACGTCTAGCTGTTTGCCGCTGTCTATGAACGCGAGAGTCTGGAACGCGCCGCTTTCACGATCGTGGCGGTTGTAATGGATCTCCGTTCCCTTTTTCTCGTTGGTGAACAGAGCGCCGACGCTTTGCGGCTCGGGTTCGACGAAGCGGTCGCCCTCGATCTGTCCAGGGTTTCGGTCCAGTCGTCCTTGCTCCTTCGTGGCAGCCTCGGCGCGATCAAGAATATCGCGCGAGCGACGCAGAAGGTCGTCCTTGACGGCTCCCTCGGGGAGATAGTCGCCAAGACGGGCCATAGCGCCGGCCATGTTTCGTTTGGCGGCGCCCATCGTTTCTGCTGTTCGCACGGTTTTATCCTCCGAGAGTATGTTGCGTTGCTGCTCTTCGCGCGTTGTCAGCGCGGCCTCGGCGCGGCGTTGGAACGGCAAGATGGCGGTTTCTTCGATTCCGCTCACTGGCTCGCGCAGTAAGCTGAGGGCAGGCGGAACGACGAAGACTTTAGCCGGCTGCTGGCGCGACGGACGAAGCTCCGAAATGCGGTCCGCCGGGACGTCCAAGTAAACGAGCCGCGAAGGTCCGCCTTTTGCGGCATAGGCTTCTGCAAGCGCGCGATCGACGGAAAAGAGAGGCGCGCGATGGGAGCCCTCATTCGCCGCTTCGGCGCGGTAGAGCCGCACGGCGCCGGCTGCGAGCGGCGGAAGGACGACCGCTTGGCGAGCGGCCAATGATTTCCAATGAGAAGCCGCTTCGGCGGCGCGGCGCCGGCCCTCCTCGCGCGTGGGCTGATGAATTTCGCGGTTCTGAACGCGCTCGACGCGGCGCCGGATGCTTTCCGGCGCAATGCCGCGCTCGATCATCTTCGCGTCCTTGAGCTTATAGGCGGGCGCGTGAGCCTGATCGAAGCGACGAACGGCCTCCATAGAGATGTGACGTTCGCGCGCTTCCTCGGCGAGCGTTTGACGCCAACGGTTGAAATCCTGGATCCCCGGATGCAGCTTTTCGCCTGTAGCGCTGGCGAGCCTCACCGCGGCATGGACATGAATATGCCGCCTGTTCGTGTGCATGACGAATACATATTCGTGTCCCTTGAACTCGCGCGCGAGCGTCGCCCGTGCGGCGTCCATGAAAGCCTCTTTGTCGGTCCCTGGCTTCGCGCTCAAGATCACATGCGCGAAATCCCGCGGACTGCTCGATCTCATGGCGGGGCGCCAGGTCTTGGCGATCTCGAGCGCCGGGTTGAAAGTCTTTGGCTTCGGACGGTTCGCGTTGCTCGGCTGCTTCACGAAGTGGCGATCGGCGGCTTCTCGCAAACTTATGCCGGTGTCGGTCTCCGCCGGCAGTTCGCCAGCTTTGGTGAGCACTGCAAGCTGGGTCGTCGCTCCCTCGACGCCATGCGCCCAAACCGGCGCCGAGAGATCGACATCGCGGCCGAAGGCGTCCTCGATCTTGTCGTGAAAGCGATCGATTGATTTCTCGTTCGCGTAGATGCGCTCTTTCTTTGCATATTGGTCTTTGCGCGCGCCGGCGGCCACAGTGACGAGATGGATCGCAGTCGAGTCGGCGCGCTGCTCGATCCTCCAGGCATAACGATGCGCGTCGAGGGCGACTGCGAGCCCCGCCCGCGCCGCCTTGAGATCGAGACCGCCCTCGAAGGTGAGCGTAACGCGAAAGACATCCTTCGAAGGCTCGCGCGCGTCGTCTTCGCGCCAGTGAGCGGCGAGATCGTCGACAGCGGCCTTGCCGGTGACCAGCGTTCCATCCTCGCGCTCGAGGGTAAGCTGGCCTTTGTCGCTTTGGTAGTTGAGGAGCGACGCGGCGCGCGCGCTCCCCGAGCCGTAGCTCGCGAGCTTCACGACGGCGGCCTGCGCGCCGGCGGCGAGGCCGGCCTTCGCAGCGATTGCGGGAGAGACGCCGGAGGGCCGAGAGGAGGGAGCAGCGGAGCCGCCGGGAGCGGCTCCGCCTTCCGGACGAGCGCTTGGCGCAGGGTCGGCCGCGATTCCGCCGCGTCCGCTTCCCGGCCGGCGCATGGCCCATTCGTCTTCTTTGCTTTCGCCAGCGGCGCGCGACGGCGCGCGTGGCCCCGTATAGGGCAGACCGCTCGCAGGGGTTCGCGCCAATTGAGACGAGCGGGCAGGGGCGGGGCGCGCCGCTTCCAGAAGCGTCTCAGAGTCCACGGCCTCGAGCAGCGCTTGTCGCTCGCGAAAGTCCCTGGCGCCTCTGATCCGGCGCAAGCGCTCGGACAGAGGGCGCAGGTCGTAAGCGGCAAGATCAATCATTTCGAGCGCCCGCCGACGGCGGCTTCAGTTCGTCGATAGGATTTGACACAGAGCGACCGGTAGAGGCGATCGAGCTCGCCGACCGCGCGGCTCACCGCCTCCAGGTGCCCGTTCATATCTTCGCTCTGGATCACATGACCCGCGTTCATGTGATGAACGGCCTGATTGAGATTGTTGCCGACGGCGCGCATTTGCCTCGTGAGCGCAATGACCTCGGCGCGCGCCTCACCCGTGAACGTCGGGCCCAACAGCGCGGCAGACCTCGCCAGGCGCCGCAAGGCTTCGCTCGGCGTCACCCCAAGAGAGTCACAAAATTCCCCGAAGAGCGCGTGCTCTTCCTCGGACATGCGCACGCTGCGCGTCACGGCCTTTCGGCGGGAACCGGTCTGCTGGTCCGTCATGTCTCAGGTCTGCCGCGAGGGTTCGGTTTGGCCAAAGCCAAACTGCCGGACCCGATGATAGCCCGCCCGGCGAGGGCACACAAGAAAATGTGCTACATTTTCGGTATCCTGCCAAGACTAAAACAACATACGTCACTCACATATACTCACGTTTCATTCATTACCTCGCGATTTCACAGCATATCATATTGATGCACTATTTTTATGAGTTTGCAGCGTTCTCACCCGTTTCTTCCCGCATTCTACCTTCGTTGCATCGCGCATGCGCACAATCTCTGCGAATTGCGCTCTATTTCTCCAAAATTGCGTCCCTTCGCATATGTATCCACGCGAATCTCCATCAGAACCGCCGAATCTCACTCGAATCCCACACGTTGCAAGCGTTTGCGCGGCGTTCTCTGTCGCATCTCGCCGATTTTCAGGGTTTCCCATTCATTTCCACGGCTTCTCATTCAAATGAGTGAGATTGCGCCCGACTACCCGCATCGCAGCCGGCCACGCGTCGTTGCAGCCATCGCCATTTTATTATATTTTGCGCGCATGGGCTTCGAGGACCACCAGGAACGGCTGAAGCGACGGCTGGACGCCGCCCCCAAACGGGAGCGCGCCCCACGCGTCGCCTCGCTCCTGCGCGCCATGCGCGACGAGATCGCGGCGGTCGCCGAGGAAAAAAACCTGTCCTACAAGGACATACAACAGATGCTCGCCGCCGACGGGCTGGCCGTCTCCATCTCGACCTTGAGCCGCCATCTCGGCGCGAAACGTAAGGGGAGGGAGAGGGATCGGACGGCGGCGACGAACGCGACGAACGCGACCTATAAACCTTCGCCGCCGGAGGCCGAACAGCGCTCCAGGCCGCCAGAGATCGCGCCTACGAACGCCGGAAAGAGAACGGCGGGTGGCGAAGGTCGTCCGATTCCTCCAATGCCCAGCCCATTTCCTTCCACGATTGGCGCGACGAAGCCCGAGGGGCCGCCGGATGCGACCGTCCCGCGCGCGTCATCTTTCCCAATCCGGCGAGACCGTGAACGAATCTAGGAGCGCGAGCGATGAGCAAGGCGATTTACGTGGTGGGCGGAAGCAAGGGTGGGGTGGGCAAATCGCTCGTCACCATGGGCCTCGTCCACAATCTCACCCAAAGAGGCGAGGAGGTTTTCGTCATCGACGCAGACACTTCGAACCCCGACGTGTTCAAGTCATATGAGAACGAGGTCGTCTGCGAGCTCGTGAATTTGGACGAGGCGGACGGATGGATCCGCTTCGTGAACATCTGCGACGAATACAAGGGCAGCAGCGTCGTCGTGAACACGGCGGCGCGCAACAACGTAGGGGTCGCGGCATATGGTCGAACACTCAGCCAGTCCCTTGAGGAGCTCGAGCGCCAGCTGGTGACGCTCTGGGTGATCAATCGTCAGCGCGACAGCCTGGAGCTGCTGCAGGACTACATCGACGCGATTCCGAACTCGACGGTGCACGTCTTGAAGAACGGGTACTTCGGAGCCGATTCGAAATTCGAGCTCTATAACGGCTCCGAGGTGAAATCCTCGGTCGAGAAGCAGGGTGGCCGTTCCCTGCTGTTTCCCGACATGGCCGATCGCGTGAGCGACGATCTCTACAGCAATCGCTTGAGCATCGCGCGCGCCTGGCAAACGATGCCGATCGGCAATCGCGCCGAGCTGCGCCGCTGGCTCGAAGAGGTGAGCAAGGTGTTCGCGCCAGTCGTCGATAATGAATGAGACCACTGCGCCGCTGTCGAGCTTCGAGCGCATGCTGGGGCGCGCCACGACCGAGCGCGAGCGCGACCAGCTGCGACGAGTTCAAGCGGAGCTGGATCTGCGCGAAAATGACGCGCTTTGGCTCGTGATCTTCGCTCTCCAGTACTACGAGGGGCTCTACCGGCAATTTCCGAAGGCGATTGCGGCGGAAGCGCAGCGCGTTCTTTCGGAAACGCGCGCGACCGCCGAGGCGACTATTCGGGCGGGCGCGGAATCGGCCAAAGCGGACTTGGCGAAAGCGATCGCGATTACGGCAAGAGAGGTGGCGCGGGATGTCGCGCGGCGGCAAATGATTCAATGGCTTGTCGTTGGAATGCTTCTGGGCGCGGGGCTCTTGGGCGCGGGAATATTTATCGGCGCCCACAGCGGAATTTGAAGCGGCGTTGTGCCTGACCGCGGCGAGTCGAAGGCAATCATTATGTTGCAGAGCGTCGGACGGAGCGAAAAACTGACAGGGGGTACGCTCACGAGAGCGTGCCTCCAAGCTGGAACAAACCACAGGCGGCGAGGCTAGTCGTGCTTGCAACATTCTTCGCCCGTCAACGCCTCACGTCCCTCCTTCACGACGAACCAAACAATCGCCAGCGAGGTCGCGGCGTCCACCCACCACGCGCCAAGTAGAAGGTCGGCAACGAGTCCGATCACCACAACCAACGACAGCCAGCCGCAAGTGATGCTCTCGACGGCATCTGCTCGCATTGCCCGGCTGCCAAGTTGGGTCGCTATCTTGAGCTTGCGCCGCGAGAGCAATGTCATGATGGGGATTGCCAGCAGCGCGACAATCAGTCCGGGGAGGGAAAAAGCCTCGCCGTGTCGCGTCCACAAGCTCCAAATGGCTCCGGCAACGATGTAAGCGGCCAATCCGAAGAGCAGGCCTCCGCCAATCTTGCTGGCGAGGTGCTCAGAGCGCTCGGAAAAAGCCTGCCCGTGTCGCAATTCGACGTTTAGACGCCAGATGAGAACACAAGCCGACGCCAACTCGATCACGCTATCGAGCCCGAAGGCGGTAAGTGTAAGGCTTCCCGCCGCTACACCGGCCGTGATTGCGACGACACCCTCGACCACCATCCATGTAACCGTAAGCCATTCGAGGCGGAAGGCTTGCCGGATAAGCGAGGCGCGATCCGGCGCGGGCAACGCCGTTAAAGCGCCTGAGCCGCTGCAAGAATCTCTACAGGTCTCCATGCCCGCATTCTACCCGAGGGGAGTCTTCTCGCCTAAGGCCCAATATGAAAACTCGCGGGCTCGCCCCTCCGCGTTCCATAAATGCCGCTTCCCCGAATCGCGCTTGTCGGGTGCAAGACAGAAATGGCGCTCTGCCTCCATAGTTGAAATGTCACGGCCTAGCTCCCCGGAGCTCGCAGGTTCGATCGGCGCGCCGCAGCCTTTCCTTCAGCGCAGCCGCGCTGTTCGAACGAACCAGAAGCTTCTCCCAAGCTTTGGCCCAACTTGCATGCGGCAAATTGCTGCTGTCCGCTCGACGGACACCAAATGTCATAAAGGCGGACGACTTTTCGAAAAGCGGCTCTCAGAACTCGAAGTAGATCAATATGTTCGTTGCTGGCACGTCCTATGCGCGGTGGGGCTCCAAGAAACCCTCAAACCGAGGGAGACAGGAGCACTGCCATGAATAAAACTCTGCGTTTTATTCTCGTCAGCGGAACGGCTCTGGTGGGCGTCACCAGCGCCAATCTCGCTGCCGCTCAACCGGCGCCGCCCCAGCCTTCAGGACCGCCCGGCGCCGTCACGCCGGCTATTCCGCCGCGTCCGGCGGGTCCGGTCTCCGATCTGCAACAGCTGCCGGAGACCCGAGGCACGGTGCAGCGTTTCACTTTGGCGCCGCGAGGCGAACTCGATGGTTTCTTGCTCGCGGACGGCACCCAGGTGCATCTGCCGCCCCATCTCTCCGCCCAACTCGCTGCCGCGGTTCGGCCCGGCGACGCGGTCTCGGTGCGAGGCTATCGCTCCGCGGCGGCGCCACTCATTGTCGCTGTCGCAGTTACGGACACTGCGACCAACCAGTCGGTGGTTGATCGCGGGCCGCCCACTCCTGGCCTCGTGCCACCCCCGCCTCCCGGCGTTGCGAGCCCCGGCGCTCAGCAGACTACGCTGACCGGCAAGGTTCAAGCGTCCCTTTACGGTCCAGCTGGCGACCTCAATGGGGCGGCTCTCGATGACGGCGTCATCGTTCGTCTTCCGCCGCCGACAGCCTATCAATACGCTAGCCTGCTGACGCCGGGCCAAATAATCACGGTGCAAGGCTGGGTGCTCAGCACCGCCTATGGCCGGGTCGTCGACGCACAAGCAATCAATCCGGCCTCGGGCGGCGCGACGGCGCCCGGTCGCTGATTGCAGTTAGCCCTGAAGGCGCCGGCAAGTCGGCGCCTTCTTTATCTCGTCATTAAAACCGCGGAGCGCCCAGATGTGGACGCAAATCGGCAAAGCGGTCTTGAAACGGGTGATGCTGGCGGTCCTACCGCTCGCGCTTGTCGTGACGCTGGGCGGCTACCTCTCGTATCGCTACAACACGGCCCTTAAAGACAATCGAGACCTTGTGGTCCATACCCACAAGGTCATTTCCGCAATCGAACGCGCCCTCAGCGACATCCAAGACGCCGAGACTGGGCAGCGCGGCTTCATCATTACGGGTGAGGAAACATATCTCGCTCCGTATGAACACGCCTTACAAACGATCCCCAATTCGTTGCGAGAAGTTCGGAGCCTCGTCCTGGATCGTTCCGAGCAACTCGTTCGCTTGGATGCCCTCGAAATCGTCGTAAGCAAAAAGCTCGATGAGCTTAGCGCAACGATCCTGCTGCGGAGCGAGTCGGGCTTCGAGGCGGCGCGCGCAGCCGTTGTGAAAGCCGCAGGCAAGGAATCGATGGACCGCATTCGCTTCCTGGCGGCCCAAATGAGCTCGGTTGAAACAGATTTGCTTGCCGAAAGGACAAGCGTCGTCGCGCGCAACGAACAGACTATTCTCTGGTTAGCACTCTTTTTCGCCGTGGCGTCCGTCGCAACCCGCGTGTTGGTCGCGTTTGCGTCTGCTCGCGCGGAGCGCCACGAAAGCGTCGCAACCGATCTCGATCCGGGAAAGGGAGCGACAAGCGCAGTTTGATCTGCCCGAGGGGCGACAAGACAATATCAATTCGGCGGGTCCGGCGGATTGTCGAATTGAGCGAATTGGCGCAGCGCCCGTGACCCGGCTGTCCGCGAACAGCGGAGGTTGATGGCGGCGGCGATTGCGCTCTTCACTTCCGCGGCGGTCGCTTATGTTGGCTACTGGTATGAGCCTCGCGTAAAAAGACCGTTCAAAAATGGGCGGGGAGTGATGCGCTTGCCGGGATGAAAAGATGCGCTCTCAAATCACAGCCCTTGTGCAAAAAGGCTTGCCGCGTTCGATCGTGGGGTGGTTTGTCGTTTGCTGGGCGGCGTTTCTTTTAGCCTCAATTTTGGTCGGCGGGCTCCTGTGGTCGCTGTATCGCCAATCTACTACCGACCAGCTGCGTCGCGCATCCGCCGCAGTGGCATATGGCTGCGACGCCATCGCCGCTGGATATAGCTCCCTCATCGCCGATCCATCTCGGGCGCCCGATGTCGCGACTCCGGCGCTTGAGAAGGACCTAGCCGTTGTCGTCAAGATGGCGCTACGCGACCTTGACGGCGTAGAAGGTGGCGTCTGGAAAATGGATCAGGGTTCGGTTGCTTACGCCTTCCCTACCTATGAGGGGACGGGCGAAAAAACTGACGTGCCGCAAGCGGAACAGGCGAGCATTCGAGAAGCCTCCGAATTCGCTGCGCTCCACAGAGCGCCTTACGATCATCGTCAGGATGGACGCGCTCAGACGCTGCTGCTGCGCGGCTGCCCCTTACCGGGAGCTACTTCAAATCTCTCAGCCTGGACAATGACGCGTGTCGCGACGGTCGGAGGGCGGGCGTACGGCCAGGCGATGACCGGGCTCGGCATACTCTTGGCCGTCCTGCTCGGCTCCGCCGCGGGGCTCGGTCATGTGTTGCTTGGTTGGTCGCGCCGCTTGCGCAGTCTCGAAAAGGCCCTCGCCTCCAGCGCGGATGAGCTCCCCACGCTCGAAGCCACCGGCCAACGCGACCTCGACCGCATCGTCGAGGCGATCAATCGCGCTGGGGCTCGCCTGTCAGAGGCAAGATCGACCGCCAAAGCGCTGACGCAGCAAATGGCTGAAGCCAAACGTCTTGCAACGCTTGGGCGGGTCGTGGCGGGCGTCGCTCATGAGATTCGCAATCCAATCGCCGCAATGCGGCTCAAAGCTGAAAACGCCGTCGCTGCCGGCCCTGATCTCGCTCGCAAAGATCGAGCATTGGAGGCGATCGTCGAACAAATCGGGCGATTGGAGGCGCTGTTGCAGAACCTCTTGAGCTCGATCCAACAAGCGCCGCCACAGCCGATGCTGGTGACGGATATTTCCGCCTTCCTCACGGGGCGTGCGGATCTGTTCAGCGAGCAGGCGGCTGCACATGGCGTCGCGCTCGAAACCAGAAGCTGCGAGACCGGAGCGGTATTCGACCCCAAGCGCATGGCTCAAGCAATCGACAACCTCATCCTCAATGCGATCCAGAACAGCCCGACCGGAGGCCATGTGCTCCTCCACGCGGAACGGACTGAGGATCAGCTGGTTTTTTCAGTGGCCGACAGCGGCCGTGGTGTGCCCGAAGTGCTGCGAGATCATATGTTCGAGCCGTTTACGACGGGCCGCGCGGAGGGCACGGGTCTGGGGCTCGCCATCGTACGGGAGGTTGCGGAGGCGCACGGCGGCGCCGCGCGCGTTATTCACCGCCGGGACGGAACGACTTTCATTGTGGAGCTGCCATGGCGAACGTCCTGATCATAGAAGACGACCAGGCGCTACGGGAAAGTCTCGCCGAGACGCTGAGGGAGTTCGGACACCGCGCGATCGAGGCCGCCAGTGGGCGCCTCGGCCTCGATATCTCGACACGCGAGCGAATTGACGCCGTCCTGCTCGACCTCCGCATGCCGGGCATGGATGGTCTCGAAGTGCTTCGACGCTTACGCGCCGATCGCGTCGAGACCCCACCAGTCGCGATTCTGACCGCCTACGCCACCTCGGCCAATACGATCGAGGCGATGCGTCTCGGCGCATTCGACCACTTGACCAAACCCATTGGGCGCGACGACCTTTTCTCGCTCATCTCGCGCATGCTCGCGACGCGCGCCTCGAGCGACCATGTCCCCGCACCCTTGGCGGCCGGCGACGACGAACTGATTGGGCCGAGCGCCGCCATGCGCAGTGTCGAGAAGACGATCGGTCTCGTCGCCGATAGCGATGCCACGGTGCTCATCACTGGCGAAACAGGAACCGGAAAGGAGATTGTCGCCCGCGCCGTCCATCGCCATGGACGGCGCAGCGCTGGCCCCTTCATCGCCGTGAACTGCGCCGCGATCCCGGCGGAGCTGCTCGAGAGCGAGCTGTTCGGCCATGCGCGTGGCGCCTTCACCGGCGCAATCGCCGAGCGCCGCGGCGCTTTCCGCGACGCGGACAAGGGCACGTTGTTCCTCGACGAAATCGGCGACATGGACATCGCCGTGCAGGCGAAAATTCTGAGGGCGCTTCAGGAACGAATCGTCACGCCTGTCGGCGGCCGCGCGGTTCGCGTCGACGTGCGCGTCCTCGCCGCGACGAACAAGGATCTCCCGACAGCTGTCCAGACCGGACGCTTCCGCGAAGACCTGTTTTATCGTCTGAACGTTGTGCCGATCCATCTCCCGCCGTTGCGCGAACGGCTCGCCGACATTTTGCCACTTGCCGAGCACTTCCTGCGGCAGGCGACCGCGCCGCCAAAGCGATTGGCCTCTGACGCCGCAGCGCGCCTCCTGGCTTACTCTTGGCCCGGCAACATCCGCGAACTCAAGAACGCGGTCGAACGCGTTGCGATTCTCTGCCGCGGCGACGCGATCGCTTCGTCTGACTTCGACTTCCTCGCCACCAAGTCGAGCGCCCATTCCGGCGCGCTGGACTTTGCGCAGGGCGATCTACCGACAGCGATCTCTCGGTTGGAGCGATACATGATCACCAGAGCGCTTCAGGAAGCCGACGGCAACCGAACCGAAGCCGCGCGTCGCCTCGGCATTCATCGCCAGTTGCTCTACTCCAAGGCGCAGAAGTTCGGCATCGACATCGGTGAAGCGTCCGAATATCAGACAGGCGCCGTCGCCAAACCCGACAAGCCGCGCTGACGAATGGCAAAGAATATCATTTAAAATCAGCTTTGTATCCGTGGCACGCACTGTGCTCAGCTGATCCCAGAGCCTCCAGAAGTAAGGGCAGAGGGCTCAAGCGAACATTGGCGTACCGCGATGAAACCATTTCGACACGACGTCATCGGCAGCGAGCATGAACCGTCTGTAATCTTTCACCGTGACGCGAAGCGTCCGCAGCCCGCGCGCTCGACCGAAATATCCGCTGTTCAAACGACGGCCACGGGCCCAAGCCGCAGCCGGACGGCGCTTGACTGGCTCAACTTCCTGCTCGCGGACGTGCAGGGAGGAGTAGGGCCCTTTCTCGCGATCTACCTATGGTCGAACCAGGGATGGGACGCGACGCATGTCGGCATCGTCATGACCGTCGCGGGAATCGCGACCGTGGCGATGCGCGCTCCCGCGGGAGCGCTCATCGACTGGACGTTCCGCAAACGTGCGCTGATTGTCGCCGCAACGGGAATCGTGGGAGCTGGCGCGATCGTCCTCAGCCTTTTCCCCTCGTTCTGGCCAGCGGCGGCGGCGCAGGCGTTGATCGGCGCCTGCGACGCGGTGTTCCCTCCTGCTCTCGCGGCGATCAGCCTCGGGCTGGTCGGCAGACAGGCTTTCACTGGACGCGTCGGCCGCAACGAAGCCTTCAATCATGCCGGCAACGCCTTCACGGCGATCGGGGCAGGGCTTGCCGGCTATCTGATCGCGCCCGCCGCCGTATTGTGGCTCGTGGCGCTGTTCGCGGCGCTGAGCGCTGGCGCCGCGCTCCTTATCGAACCGCATGAGATTGATCATGCGTTGGCGCGCGGCCTGGATGACAACCGTAGCGGCGAGGAGATCGGAAAGCGTCCCAGCGGCCTGCGCGTCATTTTCGAGTGCAAACCGCTGCTGATCTTTACGGCGGCGATCACTTTGTTCCATTTCGCCAACGCCGCCATGCTTCCGCTCGTTGGCGAGCGTTTGAGCCTAGGACACAGGGACTCAGGATCCTTGTTCATCGCCGCCTGCATCATCGCAGCGCAAATCGTTATGGTTCCAATGGCGATTCTGGTCGGCGCCAAGAGCGACGCCATTGGCCGCAAGCCGCTCTTTCTTCTTGGCTTCGCCGCTTTGCCGATCCGCGGTGTCCTTTATACGCTCGCGGACGATCCCTCTTATCTCGTTTCAATTCAGTTGCTCGACGGCGTTGGCGCGGGTCTGTTCGGCGCGCTTTTTCCGCTCGTTGTCGCCGATCTGACCAAGGGAACCGGCCATTACAATCTAGCGCTCGGCGCCTCTGGCGCGGCCTGGGGTCTTGGAGCCGCGCTCAGCAATTCGGTCGCGGGCTTCATCGTCGACAAAGCAGGTTTTAACGCCGCGTTCCTGTTTCTCGCCGGGGCGGCGACGCTCGCGCTCCTGCTGTTCTGGTTCGCTGTCCCGGAAACCGGCGGGCGAGCAAATCGAGAAAAGACAGGATCATGACGCCAGACGCGCTGCAAAATCGAACCTCAATCAAAGCGCGGGCTCCGCGCCAAGAAGATGCCAATCCATCTTTGCGGGGAAGACTTGGAACGGCGCTCGCAGCGACTCTGATCGTCGCGATGGGCGCGGTCGCGTTGGCAGGGGCGCTGATCCTTATCGGCATATTCATCGCGCCAGTCGCCAATGTCATGCGGAGCGTCGACCTTCGCGTTCTCCAACGGGAGATGACGCGGGACAACGGTGCGGCGCTCGCCGCCGTCGTCGTCTTCGTCGCGACCTATCTCGTTATCGCGATCGGCAAATTGCCCGGCTACCAACTGGACCGCGCCGGCGCGGCGCTGGTAGGCGCCAGCCTGATGGTGGGGCTGAACGTCGTCTCACTGGAACAAGCCTATCGCGCGATCGATTTCGACGCCATCACCCTTTTGCTCGGCATGATGATCGTCGTCGCCAATCTGCGCCTTTCCGGCTTCTTCCGGCTGGTGAATAATTTTGTCGTGGCGCGGGCCCGCCATCCGCTAATCCTGCTCATGGCGATCGTCGCGATCTCGGGCGTCTTCTCCGCCTTCCTCGTCAACGACACCATTTGCCTCGTCATGACTCCGCTCGTGCTCGAGCTCGTCAAAAGACTGAAACGCGATCCCATTCCCTATCTCTTGGCGATTCCGCTGGCATCCAACATCGGCAGCACAGCCACGATCACCGGCAATCCGCAAAACATGATCATCGCGAGTTTCTCGCATATTTCCTACGGAACATTCGCTTCGACCCTGTGGCCGGTCGCCGCCATCGGCATAATCCTCACGGCGGGTTTGATCGCCCTCGTCTATCCGCGTGAATTTCTAACCAGTGAACGCCTTCCGCAGATCGCGACCAAGCCGCTCCGCTACCACCGATCGCTGGTCATCAAGTCGGTCCTCGTGACGATCGTCATGATGATCCTGTTCTTCGCCGGTCAACCGGTCGCCAAAGTAGCGATCGTCGGTGGCGCTTTTCTGCTGCTCACGCGCAGCGTCAAGGCCGACAAAGTCTACCGTGAGATCGATTGGCCGCTGCTTCTGATGTTCGTTGGTCTCTTCATCGTCGTCACCGGATTGGAGACGGCGGTGCTCACGCCCGAAACCGTCACCGCCGTCAGTCGCCTCGATTTGGCCAGCGTCCCGATTCTTTCGGCCATAACAGCTGGATTATCCAATCTCGTCAGCAACGTGCCTGCGGTTCTCGTGTTGAAGCCGTTCGTCGCCAACTCGCCCGATCCGCAACGGGCTTGGCTCGTCGTCGCCATGGCCTCGACGCTCGCGGGCAATTTCACTTTGGTTGGATCCGTCGCCAATCTCATCGTAGCGCAGCGCGCACGCGTGGAAGGTGTGATCCTCGGCTTCTGGACCTACTTCAAAGTCGGAGCGCCGTTGACGCTGCTGACCATCGCGCTTGGAGTTTGGTGGCTGTAACCCCATCACGGCAAACAACGGGAGCAATCTCATGACCCCAATCTTGATCACCCCCTTCATCATCGTGGCTGGCGCATTACAAGCCTTTGGCGCCGTGATGAGTGCGCAATTGAGAATTTCCCTCACGAATCCCTGGCTCGCGCTGGCTGTGCTTTTCGGGTTGAACTTTTTCTTCTTCGCGGCCCTTTTCGCCGTGGCGCCGCGGCCGTTGCCGTCCATCGAAGGGATTAGCGCCATGCCATGGTGGGCGCCGCTGGCCGGCCTGACGGGCGCCGTCGCGGTCTTCGCCGGCCTCTCCTTCGTTGACAAGATCGGAGCTGGACCGGTCAATGGGTTGATCATCACGGCGAATCTGTTGACCTCGCTTGCGATCGATCACTTCGGCTTGATGAACATGCCGACGCATAGTCTGAATGTCTGGCGTGTCGTTGGGGCCGCGTTCATGGCCGTCGGCATAGCCTTCATCTCTCTTTTCTGACCAATCCGGGGCGCCTCGGCATGAGTGACATCTCTAACGGGGAGAGCGGTGACCTTTCTAATGGGGGTCTACAAGGGCGATTCGCATAATCGAGGTTATGTAACCAAATCAAGGCGTTGCAATCAATAGAGGCTAGGCCGCCCACCAGAAAAGTCAAGTGCCGTTTACGGGGTCGATAGACGTCAACCGCTCGTCGAGTGAGGGGGGCCAAGTTTCTCAACCGCCCCCTCTTTCTCTTTAACCCTCAAGCGGCCTTTGCTCGCTCGGCGTCAGGCGTTTCCATTGCTCTGAGGTACAGGTCGAGCAGGGACTCATGCTCGTCGCGCTCATCCTTATCCTGTTTGCGCAGACGGATGATCTCCTTCAGCACCTTGACATCGAAACCATCACCTTTCGCTTCGGCGAAGATTTCCTTCTTCCCTTCGTTCAGCGCCTTGATCTCTTCCTCGATATGCTCAATGCGCTCGACGAATGAGCGGATGCGGTCGCCCGCGATTCCCACAGTCTCGGTCATGCATGACTCCCTGATTGATGCAAGATGACGCTATGGCTCTCGGGGTAAGAGAGTGGTTAACTCGCTTATGGTCGACTGTTTCATTGCCGTCACGGAAGGTCGGCTTGGAAACCATTGCCGGCGATGGACCGCACTTCGCTCCGTTTCTTTTTAACTCGGGGGCGAGTCCGCAGGCGGCGGTGCCTGGCATTGCAGAAACGGGCGTCTGCCCTGCCGTTTCGGACGTGAGCTTCACGCCTCAAGCACCACTTTCCCCTTGTTGCGCCGCGCCTCGATGTAAGCGTGCGCATCGCCGGCCGCGTCGAGCGGGAAAATGCGGTCGACATGCGGGCGAATCCACCCCTCCGCTACGCCAGCGAGCAGCGTGTCGCCCCAGGCGCGCACCTTGGCGCCTTCTTCCCACAGATGGCCGAGGTTCACCCCAAATACGGCCTTGTTGGCGCTCATCAGCGATAGCGGGTGGAACCACGGCATGCTCGCGGCGACCGAAAGAAGATTAAGAGGCCAGGGAAGGCACGACGCGGCGGCGTCCGAGGCTCCGAACATGCCGAGGCGTCCCGTCGCTCGCAATGCTTTGTAGCTCTTGCGCCAATGGCCCCCGCCCAAAGGATCGAGAATGAGCTCGACGCCGCGCCCCTCCGTCAGGCGCATGACTTCAGGCAACCAGTCGGTCTGCGTATAGTCAATCGCAGCATCGAGCCCGCGCGACTTAAGGAATTCGTGTTTCCCCGCGCTCGCCGTCCCAATCAGCCGCGCGCGGCGGCGCTTTCCGATGTCGATCACGGCGAGTCCGACGCCGCCGCCAGCGTTGTGGATCAGCACGGTCTCGCCTTCCGCCGCCGCCCCCATCACGACCATCAGCTGCCAGGCGGTGAGATAATTTACCGGAATCGCGGCGCTTTCCGCATGAGTCAGGCGCGGAGGCTTCGCAAAGACCTGATCCACGGGCGCGAGGACCGTGTCGGCGTAGCCGCCAAAGCGTGTCAACGCGACTGCTTCCTTGTCGAGCCAGTCTTCCGAGGTTCCGGGGCCGACGGCGTCCACGACGCCCGAAACCTCATAGCCGACGACGGCAGGGAGCTTGGGCGCGTCCGGATAGAGCCCTTTGCGCGCCATGATGTCAGCGAAGTTCACCCCCGCGGCCTTCACGCGAATGCGCACCGCGCCGCTTATCGGGAGCGGGTCAGGCGCCTCGCGCAGCTCAAGGACCTCAGGGCCGCCGGTCCTGGTGATGAAAACCTGGCGCATGAGCCTATCCGAGCGAGACGCGATGCATGGAGGCTACGCTGCTCGCCAGAAACATCAAGCGCCGTTTACCGGGTCAATAAGCGTTTGATCTTCATCTCCGAAGCCTGACTTGTTGACGCGGCTCGACACGACCCATTCCTGCAAGGCGTTTTCGGGCGCGGGGCGCAGGAACGCTGCGGGATTGGCGCCGCGCAACCAGTCGCGCGCCGAGCTCCATTCGAGGATGATCGGCATTCGATCGTGAAACCTGCTCATCCATTTGCTCGCAGCGCCAACGATTATCGTCGCTGACTCGAAGCTCGCGTCGCTCTCCGGGTCCCGCCAGCGCTCCCATAGCCCCGCGAGCGCGAGCGGCTCTCCGGTCGGCGCCGAGAAATAGTGCGGCGTCTTGGCGCCCGCTTTGCCGGTCCACTCGTAAAAGCCGGAAGCCGGGATGATGCAACGGCGAGCCTTGAACGCCGCCCGGAACATCGGCTTTTCGGCGACGGTCTCGGCCCGCGCGTTGAACGTCGACGGAAGCTCACCAAGCAACTTTTTCCACCAAGAGGGGACGAGACCCCACCGCATCGGTATAAGTTCATTACCGGCCTCCCCTGCCCGAACGACCTCGATCGGCGTCGTGGGCGCGATGTTAAATCGAGGCGCGAGGTTGCGCGGCTGCCCAATTAAATCGGCAAGCCGATGGATCTCCGCCCAAGAGAGCTGCTGTGTGAAACGGCCGCACATGAGGTCAAGGTAGAACAGCCGAGCGGCGCGGTCGAGGCGAATCGAGTATTGGGGCGTCCATGTCATCACGCTACTTCGGCCCGCCCATGACCCTGGACGACATGCGCGCGATCGGCGTGAGGGCGATCGCAGCGAGCTGCTACTGCGGTCATAGCGCGCGAGTCGATGTATCGAGCCTTTCCGGGACGATTGAAGTCCCGTCGCTTCGGGCGCGACTGCGTTGTGTGATCTGCGGCGCTCGGCCTGCCGACGTGAGGCCGGATTGGATGCAGTATCGTGCACATGGCATGGGACGGCAGTGAGGGGGCCGCCAAAGGCCCCCTCGAGGAGCCGCCTCAGCGGCTGCGTCCGCCTCGCGACTTCGCGGCTTCCTCCTGCTTCCCCTTCTTGTCCGCTTTGGCGGTCAAGAGCGTGAGTTCGTTGACCGCGAACGTCTGGCCGTAGCGGGTTTCGCCGTCCTTCTCCCATTCGGTCTGGAAGGCGGTGGAGCGGACGTGAACCAGGTCGCCGGGCTTGAGGCTGTCGCTGGCCCATTTGAGCAAGCCGGCTTGGCGCTCGAAGATCATGTGCTCATTCCAGTGGGTGCGCTCGACCCACGCGCCTTCGCCGTTCTTGTAGTTAGCGTTGGAAGCGATTCTGACGATCAGGTTCTTGCCGACGCTTTTGACCGAAGCGACGTGACCGATCTGGTTCATTTCACAAAGATGCGCCATTTTTTCTCTCCATCGTTTGGGGCCGTCCCCGTTGCGATGGCGGTCGTTATTCGGCGGCTGAGAAGCCTGCGGAGCCGCGGAGCGGGCAAGCGAAGCGCCGCGCGCCGACCGTGACGATGAATTTTGTTTCGCGAGGAATTGCCGCGCAGCGGCAAGGGGAAAATTCTTCGGCGCAGGCGCCGAAGCAGGCTTCGCCGCCGATAGACCTGGCCATTATGAGCAACGGGGCGCTCCCCGAGACATGAGAGAGAGAGAGAGAGAGCGGCGCGCGTTTTTCAACGAATGAACCCGAAATCGTGGCATGACGCGTCAAGGCCGAGCGGTCGCATTACCGGTCAATAACGTTTGGCCGCCGCCTCAGTCGCGCGCGCGTCGGGTAGAGAGCGCTACGCAATGAGCACACGGCTCTTGGGCCTTGTAAGGCCGTCGCGCTGGGCACTTGGCAAAGCCCCTGCCCTGCCCGCCCGTTCGTCGCCGTATTTCCGCCTGGACTGATCGGGGAAGGATTCGGCCGAGCGCAGACTCGAGCCAGGATTGCGGATCAGCGAGCCCACGAGCCGGCAAGCAAGAGAAGGAAGCGCCGGAACCGCCGCAAGGGAGCGGAAGCCGGTTTTTGGGCTGCAATGGCTGCTTGGGGGTTGGGATGCGCGGGAACGACCACCAATCGGAACCCAGGGACTTGCGCGCCTTTCGCGATGATTGCTAGCTCCGGCGTGCTGTCTTCGCCCAACGCCTCGTAAATCGGCTGACGGCGAATAGCGCCCGCATCTTGGCTTATGAGTCGTCGGGCTGTTGCGAAGGCGCGAGCCGATCGACGACATTGGCGATGATGTCGGTCGTGTAAACGGTTTGGCCTTCCTTTTGATAGCTGCGCTCGGCGACGCGGCATTCTGCGTAGATCGGATCGCCCTTCCTGATGTTCTCAAGAGCCCATTTGGCGACCTTCTCGTTCAGGATCGTCAGCGCAACCCAGTCGGTGGCTTCCTTCTTCTCGCCGGTTTGCCGGTCGTTCCAGACGCGATTTGTCGCGACGCTGAACTTGGCGACTTTCCCGCCATCGAAGCCTTTGGCGTCGGCGCCGACGTAACCCCGCACGATGAACAGATTGGTGCTGCGCATGTGATTTTCGCTCCCGTATTTTGCCTTTGGAAAGCCAAGGCCCAACCAGTGAGTGGAGGGAACGGGCGGCTTTCCAGGCGACGCATTTTATTATATTTTGCTGACCAAGCATACCGGAAATTGTGGGCGCTCTCGATTGACCGAGGTACAAAAAATGATTGTTCCTCGTTCCACGCGCTGCCAGCCTGGCGAAGCGAGCGAGACGCTCAATGTCCCACCGCGCTCGGCTGCATCGGCGAGGGTAGCGCCGGTGCCGCGCGAACGCCAAAACGAAGTGGGGGATCGCACACCGCGATCGAAGGCGCGGGCATGCCGATACGGCTGCGGGAGCCGGACGCAAAACAAGTTGTGGGCATTCGACGCGCTCTGCTCTGCGAAAGTAGCGAGAGAGAGCGTGCGTCGAAGCCACGCGACAGGGATCGTCACCGAAGGGCGAAGACGCCGGCGGCGGCTTCGGTCGCCACGCGACTAGAGCCCGATCCGAAGGGGTCGCCATGATCCAAAGCAAAACGAAAACGATCGAGAGAATTGGCGCAATCGACGAGCTGCGCGGCCTGGCGCTCATGCTGGTGATGCTGTCGCATGTCGGGTTGGTCTACGGGCTCGAGACGGACCTTGCATACGCCCTCGCCCTGCCCGCCTTTGGCGTCGGCGTCGACTTGTTCTTGGTGATATCGGGCTTCGTGATCTACCAGAACGTCTTTGCAACGAAGGCCTTGGCGGGCGGAAATGCTCTGGCCGGCGCGTGGGCGTTCTGGGTTCGCCGTCTCGTGAGGATCGCGGCGCCGGCCTGGACGATCGTCGCCGTTATAGGCGTGGTTCGCATAGCGCAGGAAGGGGTGGAAGGGTCTTGGGCCGATCTCGCCGCGGGTGCAGGGTGCTTCGCAAATTTTTATTGGGCAGGCTGCGAGGCAAGCCCAGCCCCCTGCCCGCATCATCTCGTCGCCTCGCATTTTTGGAGCTTATCGCTCGAAGGGCAATTCTATGCGTTGGCGCCGGCTCTCGCGGCCCTGCCCCGGCATCTGGCGATACCGGCGGGTGTGACTGTCCTAGCGATGGGCGCGGCTGTTCCACGGCCTGTAGGGTCATACCTTTGGACAATGCGACCAGACGCCCTGTTGATCGGGATGGGCATCGCAGCAGTGTCAGAGCAAGCCGGCATCCTGCGAAAGTTCTGGCCGGCTCTGAGCCTCGGACAAGCGGTCTATTGGGCGTGCGTCGCCTCCATTCTCGAGCGTCTGGCGATCGGGCGCTTTTCGGGTCTGGGCCTCGTTTTCGTGGCGCTATTGTTTGGGTTCGTTGTAGCGGGGCGCCTGAAAGCTGGCGCAGCCGGGTGTTGGCCCGCGAGGGCGTTGCGTAAGGGTGGCGAAATGTCGTTTTCGGCTTACCTCGTTCACTTGCCCGTGTTGTCAGAAATGCACGACGCGCTTGCCGATAAGATGACGCCGATGTTGTCCCTCGTAGCCTCTCTCGCGGCGATCGTTGCAGCCACAATGGTCTGGGAGACGCTGGTTGTGAAACCGTCGGCGGAGTTGGGGCGGCGGCTATCGGAAAAACTGATTCTAAAAAATTGCAAATCGGAGGCGGAAGGGTGTAATTTTGGTCGCCAATTTTTTAGAAAGAGGCGTACGGGATGAGAACGAGGCTACTCTTCGGCGCGGCGGCGCTTGTCCTCGCGTTTTCAGGCGCGACTGCAAAAGCCGACGACGCTTACGCGTGCACGGTGTTGCTATGCACGGTGCCGGGCGCCGGCGACTGGCGAGGCATTCCAGCTTGCGTCGGGCCGGTGACAACCGCGCTGGCGGAAGCGAGCTTGGGGATTCCCTGGCCGGTTTGTCCCGAGGCGGCGATCTCGGCGGCGACGTCGCAGTCACACGCAAACAGCCTCCAATCGAAATAAAAGAAACCTCATCTCCGCGGGCGCTCGCTTTGTCGCCCGAGCTGCAAGCGCTGCTGGCAAGTAGCGCTTGCGGTTTTTGTGTTCGAACGCGTCCGGATGGCGGACCAGCAATTCTCCTCGCCCCTTCCCCGTTTTCTGAAGAGGCCGAACATAAGCGGTTGCGGCCAAAAGACGCGAAGCGCCGGCGGCAGCGCCGCGTCCGCTCCCATATCAAGGGCGCGCCGCCAAGTGGCGCCTCTTCTCGCGGGACATTATCGCGGTGCGCTCACAACAGCCAGTGAACTGGAACGGCGGGAGATGGCCGCACGCCGGAAGGCAGTCCAACGGCTAAAAGTTTGGGTCCCGGAAAAGTCGGCGGCGAGATCGCTACACATCCAGGCAGGCCAAGCGGCCATTTTTCGCTTGAACCAATCCGCAGGACGGAGCCATCGACCTGACGGGCTTGTAGCCTGCGGGGACAGCGTTAAAAAGCCTTTTACAGATTCGGGGTGTAATCGCGCGCTCTTCAGCCCGATCGGAGTAACGAGCGCATGAGCGAGAATGCCGATCTTGACAAGAGAGCCGCCGAAGCCTTGCTCCGTTATCGTGGCGCGCTCGCCAGGGTCGAAGCGCTGGAACAGGACGAGGCGGTAGCGCATCGGGCGCTTGTCGAATGGCGCAGCCTTGTAGAAAACTCAAATCTCGACGGCGGTGGTTCCGCCGCCAGATCGAATCTCGCCGAAGCCGGGCAGAACGCCATTTCCCGGCTGCATGACATCCGAGTCGCGATGAGCGAGGCCACGGCGGAGTTGAAATCGGCCCTTACGACTCTTGTCGCCTTTGATGACGCCTTGGGCTACCTCCCCTTTCCAGAGGCGACCAAATCGAATGTGGAGGGCGCCGGCGACAGCGCGGAAGATTGAAAGTTTGCGGAAGATTCTCGAAGACAGCCCCCTCTCGTTCCCGCTCTCTTTCGCTTTGAGCGGACCGATGGAGTCGATAGCGCCGGCCGTCCCGCGTCGAACCCGCCTCGTTCGCCCTGCTTCGTCCTATGGGATCAGCCCTCGTCTCACCGCCAGCGCCACCGCATGCGTGACGTTCTCCGCCTCGAGTTTGGCGCGCGCATTGTCGAGATGAAAAGCCACGGTGCGCGGTGTGATATCGAGAATTTGGGCGGTCTTCTCGATTGTGCGGCCGAGCGAGATCCAAGTGAGGCATTGCGTTTGACGCTGGCTGAGCGGGGCCGACGGATCCCGCACGACAGGGGCTCTAAAGACGGCCTCAACGTGGGCGTGGAAATAAGTCCCCATGATTCGCAAAAGAACCTTCGCCTCTTCGACGTTTTCGTAAAGGTCTGGACCGTGTTGATCAGCCGCGAACGTGAAGGAGGCGAAGCGATCAAAGCCGGCTGGGATAGGGATGGTGACGCCCTTCTCGATCCCAAACTCAGCGGCTTCTCCGAAGAAGCGCTTCTGAACATCCTCGGCTGCGTTCGACGCCTGCGCTCCGCCCCAATGGAAAAGATCGCGATCGCGCCGTGCTCGAATGACGACCGGATCGATTCGATCGTAGCGCTGCTTGCGATAGCGCATTGATCACTCTTTCGGGTACGTCGAAATCAACCTGTGGCCGTCGCCCGCGAATGCCAGATAAGCGAACGAACGGAAGCCCAATTTTTGAACCGCTCGCTCGGCGACAGTGCGGAAAGCCAAGGTGTCTGAGGCCGTGCGCACGCCGTCGATGAATTCCTGATACGCAATTTCAAGTTGCCGCATTTGGTAAAACCTCTCGCCAAAAGCCCTCCGCTTTTCTCGCCGCTCCCCCCTTCTGCCTCTTGCAGCAGCCTCGGTACCCACGCGCCTTGAGCGCCGCCGCAAATTTGCGAGCGCTGTTTGTGATGCTGATGCGGCGATTTTGTGAACGCGGCTACGAGGCGACCCCTGTGAAATTGCACAGGTTCCTCGGCGGCGGGTCTCTGGTTAGGTGCGCTCCGAGTTGATCCGCGAACCGGAGAGCTCGAATTCTCCCTTGAGAACTGGGGGTCGCCATTTATGAAAGGCCAAGTCTTGAAGTTTCCCACCCGCGTGGCGCGGCGGGGAGACGTGTGGTGCGAACCACTCAAAATATATTTTCCTCAGGTCTACCGTCTCGTCAGGAAGAGAGTGTCTCTTTCCTCAGTGGCGCCAAGCTTCAAGCATAACGAGACCATTGTCGCTTGTGATTTTTCTCTCTTCAATCTCAAGGACGACGTGGCGGGAATTGCGAAGGCGATCCCCGTGCGCCACTTATCGCCCTCGGACGATCGCTCAGTGATCATTCGTCACCATTGGTCAGAGTCACTCGCGAACGCCTATTTGCAGGGCGTCGAAGACATGAACCCAGACCAGCCGCGCGGCGGGATCTATGAGACGGAAGGGGAAATTTTCACGATCGCGAAATGCCGAACCCGCAAGAGCTGGTCCGGCCCGATGATCTTCTATCTTGCCGATCTGTTCGAGGACGATTCCGACATTGGGGTCCAAATTTGGGAAAAGTCGGTTGGGGTCGACGGCGAGCTGCGAGCGACCGACATTTTTTATGAAGACGACTGAGGCGCGAAGGCTGCGGGCTTAGCCACCGCGCGCAAAAACTGACTGCAGGAGCACGAGGCGGCTCAACCGCGCGGCGAAGCAAGACGCGGAAGTACAGCCTGCATGATTCGAAGCGAAAAGTTCACGAAGAACTTCCGCAAGAGGTTCGGGTTCGCGTCGAAAGATGGCTACCGGAGTCGCGGGGGCGATCGAGCGCTGACCTATCGTTTGGAAGCCGCCGCGAGCCATGGCCTCCGCCGGGTGCAGCTTGCCGCATCCGAAAGTCCTGAAGCCTTTCGGGTTGTTCGTCTTATCGAACCCCGAACGACGCCGCACGTGCGGCGATCTCGCCGCCTCCCTTATTGGAAAGCCTAATGCGCGGCGATAGCCGCGCCTCGTTGCTCGAATCTCGCGTCATGCGAAATTCGAGCGTGAGAAGCGATCGCGCTTCAAGCGCGGTCCCGAATTTTCTTCCGGAAGGCCTCCTCGAAGCGGGCTAAGGCCGCCGAGAGCGAACTGTCTGGGTCGATTTCAGGTCGCTGCGGTTCTGCGTTGTTAAAGAATGATTCTTGATTCGAGGTTCCCGACTGATTTTTGGATTTGGAAAGAAAACCCAATACGGCGGCTGCTCCCGGGTCGTTGAACCGATACCCATTGGAGGTGCGAAAGACGCGGACCCTCGCGCCCTCGCCTCCAAAGAGATCGGCGCCAGCCTCGCGAACGCGCTTGAGGCGATTGACCCAGGTGAGGAGACCTGCGGCCTCCAACCGCTTGATGGCGGCGCCGACGTGCGATCGGGAGCATTTCGCCTTGGCGGCGATTGACTCATAGGAAGGAAAGCAAAGACCGGTTTTGCAGTTGTGAAACAGCCACAGGAGGGCTTCGAGGACGTCGCAATCCTTGGCGGTTAAGGCACCGTAGTGCTTGCCGCTTTTGGTTTTGACCTTCAGCGCGCGGGCGCGCGCCATGATCCGAACCTTGGCGTTCCTATCGAGAGCGCGCGGGCGTCCTGCGCCAAACACCTTCTCGCGCCGCGGCCGCAAGTGCGGCGCGGTCAGTGCGTTTGCGACCATGATTTCTCCGTGGGGGCGTGGTTCGTACGCCCCGCCGGAAGCGGTCAGCACTTGAGCAAAGCGAATGCGTTAGCGGAACCGTCAATTCCGCTTGACTTTGGTTTTGTTCTGCGGGAGATTCTGCATTGTCAGACACAGAAGTTTCCCGACAGGCGCATCGCGCATTTGTCGAGTAAAGCCCGCCCACCCGGCGGGTTTTTGCTTTTTGCGGCTTGGTCCTCCGATTTGTCGGTAGAGGCGGTCAGACGGGGATTGCTCACGCGGACGCGTAAACTGAACGGCCTGCCGCGGCGCCCGCTTTTGCGCGCGACGCGGAACAATTTGCCGAGGCGCTGCGAGGATACGTCGATTCTAATTTTTTGGCAAAATATTCTAAAAAATTGGCGCTCGCGGCCCTATCGCCACTTGGAATCGGCGCGCGAATCTCCGATGCTAATGAATGGAGCGGCCGTCATCTAAATTTACGTGATCCCATGACTAAGAGGCGGGTGGCAGGGGGGGCTCGAGGTCGGAAGACGACGGAGCCGACGGGGGAACATCATCGGCTGATGGTCAATTCGATTGAGGATCGGCTCGCCTCTCCGCACCTGGAGCGGCTAGCGAAGAACCTGGTCGCGCATTTGGAGAAGAGCGGAATGAAGAAGCCTGAATTTGCCGAGTCGATCGGCATGTCTGGCTCTCAGTTTCGTTATGTGCGTAGTCGGGCCGCGAATCCCTCAATCGAGATGCTCGCCAAGATTTCCGCCAAGCTGAAAACGCCTCTCTACGAGCTCTTGGAGGACTGCCAGCTCGGACATCGACGCAACTTGTCCGCGAAACAGATGAACAAAAACCTCTCGATGGTCGTGAAGAGAAAGTACGCTGATAGCGGTTTGGATAAGGAGCAATTCGCGAAAGTTATCGGCGTCTCGCTGCCGCAGCTGTACCTGATGTTGAGGGGAGACTCGAATCCGTCGCTGCTCATTGTCATTGAGATAGCAAGGCGACTAGGCATCGGAATGTGGGAGCTTTTGGGCGTCGAGCCGATGCAGGTCGAAGAGCCCGTGGGTCGTTAGGGTGGCGCGAGGCGCTCGACGAACTCGTCCGTCTGCCGGGATTCAGCACCCTGACATTCGGGGCGCGTCCGGTTCCGCACCAGCCGCGCCTGTGAGCGAACTTAAGTGAAATAGTCGCGCTGGCCCGTCAGCATAAGCGCGAATCTCTCTGTCGCGGTGAGGACGGTTGACGCGGAAAAATACAGCGGACCGCCGATCACCATTCGCGCCATTTCGTGCGCGATGCTCTCTCGGCATGGGCCCATCGCCGCCAGCAGCCGCGGACAATCCACGAAGCGGTCCGATCGCGACGACCGGCGAGCCATAGACAAGGTCCGATATGTTCTGTATTCGTTCTGACACGAAGATAAGGGGCCGGGGAAGAACCGGCCCCTAAGAATCCAAGAGGAATTGCGGATGGCATTTCGTCTGTCGCTCGTTCTCGCGCTTCTCGGACTCTTCGTTCTGCTGGCGTGCCCGCGGCCGGCCGGCGCCGAGCCGGTCGAGATTTATTACGCACCTGTCGAGAACCTTGAGCACGTGGACGTGGAGCTGCTTCGCTCGGCGCGCGCAAAGATCGATATGGCGGCCTATTCGCTGACGGACTGGCCGGTCGTCGACGCCTTGGTCGACGCTCACAGGCGCGGTATCGCAGTCCGCATTGTTCTGGATCCCAGCCAGCAGCAGGCCCTCGATCGCATGCGCGAGATCGCGGGCGAAATCCGAATGAAGGCGCCCGGCCCGTACATGCATCTGAAGTCCTATTCGGTGGACGGGCGAATTCTGCGTAGCGGCTCGGCCAACTTGTCGGCATCCGGCCTCAAGCAGCAGGATAACGACGTCATCATCCTGCATGAAGCGTCCGCGGCTCGAGCGTTCGAGGACCGATTCGAGCGGATATGGGCGGTGGCCAAACCGCTGCCCGCTCCCGGCAACCTATTGGCGCGGTCGGGGCGCGCCACCGACGCGAAAGCCGGAGCCGCGGCGCCAAGATGCGCGATCAAGGGCAACGTCAACCGCAACGGCGAGCGCATCTATCATGTGCCGGGCGATCGCACATACGATCGCGTGCAAATGGACAAGGGACGCGACAAGCGATGGTTCTGCTCGGAGGAGCAAGCCGTTGCTGCGGGCTGGAGGAAGGCGGGGACGTGGTAGGCGGCGACGAAAGGTTGCGCTTGAATGGATGATCGAGCGAGCGTGTAACATTGCAAAATCGCGGGAATGCGCGATGCCATCGATCTCCGCACCCCAAAGTTACTGCGATGGCTGACACGATCCGTGAACTGGAAAGAAGAGGTTCGCGACATCAGACATAACGCTCCCGTACATGATACGGTCAAGGAGCGCTTCAAGTTCCCTTCCGTCGCCCAATGTGCTTCTTTTGGCAGCTATCGGCCGAACGCCTTGGCGAACCAGGACGAGTTCGAAGACTTCTATTCACGCCCCGACAGATAACTGGGGTCTGGATAAGCAGCAGGGATCGCGGAAGGGGCACCTTCGTTCCCGGTTATCGTCATAGGACTGGCGCGACGACTCTTGGCGCTGTACGGGGACATGCGAGTTTCGACTTCGGGGTGAAGTATCATGGATCTCGTCTTCTCATGGTTCTCCGACGCCGGCGCGTGGCCGGAGCATCCGGGATCGGGGTGCGCGGTCGTCGACGAAGCCGTCGTCGGGCCATCGGCCCTGCTGGACCATGTCGAGACGATGCTCGGACTTGGCGGACCGGAGATCGCAGCCATCGAACGGATCGCAGTGTATCGGCGAAAGATTGAAGCAGCCGGAGCAGGCAGATTCTGGTCGTCCTCGTACGAACTCGATTCATGGTCGTCGACGCGGGAGCTTCTCAGCTGGCGCGACGAGCTGGTCGAGGCCGGATGGCGACCGCACGTCGGCCTCTCGCGAACGCGCCTGGCCGATCTGGCGGCGGCCGAGAACGCCGGTCCTTCGTTGCCCTTCGGACGGACGGATCGGCTGCGCGCCGTCATCGACGCGCTAAGCGAACGACCGTCCCTTCCCTTGCAATCGATAAAGCTTGTGGACGTCCGCGACTTGTTCCCTGTCGGATGGCGCACATTGCTGGACGCCTTGGAGCGTTGTGAAGTCCACATCGAGGAGTTGCCCGACCGAACGCCGACACCGTTGGGCGATGGTCGGCTGACGCTCCTTTCCGCGGACACAGAACTCGTCGCGGCGGACGCGCTGGCCGCTTGGCTGGCGGCAGACCCGGGGAATAACGAGGGCTTGGTCTTCGTCCTCGGCAAGGATACGGCGCTGCTCGACCATGCCCTTGCCAAAGCCGGCTTGCCGCGCCTCGGCCTGTCCGCGCAATCGCCGCACCGGGTGCTTTTGCAAGTTCTGCCGCTTTCATTCGCCCTCGCGTGGGAGCCGCCTGATCCGAACCGGCTTCTCGATTTTCTACTCCTTCCGATCGGCCCGTTGCCGCGTTCCATGGCGAATCGGCTGGCGAACGTCGTCGCGGAGTCCCCGGGCATCGGCGGCGAGGATTGGATCGCGGCCTGGGCGGAGATCGAAAAGGCGCTCGCTGAAGAGGAAGACGCGGATCCGAAGATAACCGCCAAGCGCCTCGTCGATTGGCGCGGGTTCGTCGAGCCGGAGCGACACGATCCCTTGAAAGGGATGCCGAGGGCCATCGCCAAGGAAATCGCCGGCAGGGTGTCGGCTTGGGCCGTCAAGCGCGCCACCGTGGCCGACGATCCGCTGTTCCGATCCCTTGCGCGCATCGCCGGCGAACTCGTCGTCGCGATCGACGCCACCGATGCCGAGAGTCTCGATCGGCTTCTCATCGAACGCATGGTCGAACAGGCCGTCGGCGTCGGCGTATCCGATCCGACCGCCGTCGCCGAGGCCGCCCCGTGGCGGGCCGTATCGCATCCGGGCGCCGTCTGGGGAATGGCCAAGACCATCGTGTGGTGGCATTTCGCAGACATCGGCGAGGCCGCCGCCACCACTGTCTGGAACGTTCTGGAGCGCACTGCCCTGTCCGAGGCCGGATGCCCGCTCGACGAGCCTGGACTCGAACTGAAGCGCCTCGCCGCCGCATGGGAGCGACCGTCGCGCCAGGCGCGCGACAGGCTTCTCATGATCCGCCCCGCGATGGCAGGTGGAGCCGAAACTACGGCGCATCCGCTGTGGCATTCACTGGTCGCGAAGCATCCGAAGCTGGCCGAGGATATCTCCGTCCGCGCCGAGGTCGTCCTGCACGACGCCGCACCGGCTTTCGCGGGGCGCACGCTCGCGCGGGCGCCGGTGGCCCTTGTCGCGCCGCCTGAGGCGCGCGCGGAATGGATGGCTACCGCGGCCAACATCCATCCGCGCGAATTCGAGTCCGCGTCGTCGTTGGAGGCGTTACTCTCCTGCCCCCTGCAATGGACGCTCAAATACGCATGCAGGCTCCGCCCCGGCGTGCGGCAGTCGCTACCGAACATGGATAATCTGGTGGGCACGCTCGCGCACAGGATCGCGCAGGAAATCTTCCAGCCGGGCGCGCCCCCCGAGCCCGAGCACGTCGAGACCATCGCCGCCAGATGTCTCGACGAATTGCTGCCCCGGATCGCCGCAACGCTGTTGCTGCCCGGCGCGGCCGGCGAACTCGCCGCAGCCAAGCGCTCGATCCCGCAAGCCCTTGCGGTACTCGCCCGTTTTCTGTGCTCGGAAAACCTGACTATCGTCGGCGTCGAATACGAGTTTTCCACGCCCGACACGCTGGCGCCGGGGACCGGCGCCGCTGGCCGCATCGATCTCTTGACCAAAAACCCGAAAGGACGCCTCGTCGTCCTCGACCTCAAATGGCAACGTAGCGAAAGCCGGCGGCGCACGGAGTTGAAGAACGGCGTCGCCTTGCAGGTCGCCGTTTACGCCCGCCACGTCGCCGGCGAGAAGGCTGACGTCGCCACCGGATTCTTCATGCTGCGGCAAAGGCGTTTTCTGACCAGTGCGCCGCTATCCGGCGGCATGGCGACCTTGATCGAAGGCCCGACCCCCAAGGAGACTTGGCACAGGATCTCCGCGTCCTTCGGATCGGCGTTCGACGAAATTGGGAAAGGCAAGGTCCGCGCGACCTTCGAGCGGAACGGCCAGAAGCAGGAGGAGTTCTCTGACCCCTACCTGCTCGTCCCGCCCAAGTGCGGCTATTGCGACTACGCTGACATATGCGGGGTGAATTCATGAGTGCGATGCACGGTTCGCACAAGGTCGGCATCGTTACCGCCTCCGCTGGTACGGGAAAGACTTACGATCTGACGTCACGCATCGAGGCGGAGATCCGCGCTGGGCGAGCGCCGGAACGGGTGCTTGCAAGCACTTTCACGGTGAAGGCCGCCGAGGAATTGCGCGAACGGGCCCGCGAGCGGCTGATCTCCAAGGGTGACGCCGAGAATGCGGTCCGGCTCCTTGGCGCGAGGATCGGGACGATCAACAGCGTCTGCGGCGGGTTGGTGAAGGAATTCGCATTCGGCCTCGGGCTGTCGCCGATCGTGGATATCGTCGACGAGAACGCCGCCAAAGCGACCTTCCTCAAGGCGGCGGATTTGGCAATCGGCGGCTATGCCGACGAACTCGGCCCGTTGGCGAGGTGCTTCGGTTACGAGGATGCTTTCCCCTCGAAGGACTGGCGCGCCGACGTCAACAAAATCGTCGAACTGGCGCGGGCCAACAACATCGACGCTGACGCGCTTGCAGCCTGCGCCGAACGCTCCATCGCCGGCTTCAAGAAGCTGGTTCCGGCGCCACTTCCCGGCGAGACGGAGGAGACCATCGACGCAGGGCTGCGCGAGGCCCTGAAGACCCTGCTCGCCCGCTATCTGACAAACGAGGGGGTGCTTCCTACCGGCGCGAAAACGCTTGACGAGATCCGCGACATTGCGGGGCGGAGCCGGGTGGAGGAGATGACTTGGCAGCGGTGGGCCAAGCTGTCAAAAGCGAAGGGGACCAAGGCCGAGGAACCGCATTTAGTTCCATTGCGCGTGGCTGCCAGCGCCTTCGCCCGACACCCCCGCCTCCTCGATCAGGTCAGGCGATACATCACAGCGGTTTTCGCCTGCGCGGCCGAGGCCATCCGCGCCTACGAGAAACACAAGAGGAATTGGGGTCTCGTTGACTTCGTAGATCAGGACCGCCTCGCACTGGAACTCCTCGGCAATCCGGATCTCGAACTCCAGTTGAGCGAGCGCATCGAGTCCGTCTTCGTTGACGAGTTCCAAGACACCAGTCCCCTACAACTCGCCGTCTTCGTCGCGATGTCGCGCCTCGCCAGGTCGAGCGTCTGGGTCGGCGATCCCAAGCAGGCGATTTACGGCTTCCGCGGCACGGACCCGGATCTCATCACATACGTCGCGCCCAAAATCCAAAGGGCGACCGGCGGCGAGGAATCGACGCTCGACAGGAACTGGCGAAGCAGGCCCGGCCTCGTCGCCTTCTTCAATGACGCCTTCGCGCCCACCTTCTCGGGGATGGGAATGTCCGCGGAGAAGACGCGGATAAATTCCGTCGAACGCGCCGACCTCCCAAGGCAGGGAACTCCCTTGGGCGTCTGGCGCATCGATCGCGACCTCGCGGCGTCAGTCGCCTCTGGTATCCGGAATGCGCTTGCCAACGGGGCCGAATGGGCCGTCGCCCACGAGGGAACGACCGCCCCGCTCGGCGCCGGCGACATCGCCGTCCTGTGTCGCAGCAACGACCATTGCCTCGCCATCGCGAACGCGCTCGCAACGGCAGGAATGAAGGTGGCCATCGAGCGTAGCGGGCTGTTCGGAACGCTTGAGACGCGACTAGCCATCGCTGCGCTCCGCTGGTGCGCCGATCGGCGCGATACCGTGGCGCTGGCCGAACTCGCACATCTCCTTCACGAAGGCCCCAACCAGCCGGCATGGTTCGAGGCCAGCCTGCAAGAGGACAGGGCCGAAGCCATCGCCGCGCTTGTTCCACTATCGTCCGATCTAGCCGCCATCGCCGAGAACGGAGTCCACAAGACGCCGTTGGAATATTTCGACGCCGTGTTGACGCTGGGCGGCGTGTCCAAGGCCATCACGAGATGGGGGCAAGTCGAAGACCGGTTACTCAACTTCGAGGAGCTCCGCACCCTTGTCGCCGCGTATGAGCAGGAGCGGGATCGGAACCGGGCGCCGACAACAGTCACTGATCTTTGCTCTTGGCTTGGCGAGCAAAAAGGCTCGCAACCGGAGAGCCGGGCGTCGGACGCAGTCACGGTGATGACTTACCACGGCTCCAAGGGCCTCGAATGGCCGCTCGTCATCCTCACCGATCTAGACGACAAGCCAAAGGGCGGCGCCTTCGGCGCCCATGTGGACAGCGATGTCACCGGCGATGGCATCGACTGGAACGATCCGCTCGCGGGAAGATGGCTGCGCTTCTGGCCTTGGCCCTTCGGCGGCCAAAAGAAGGACGTCGTCCTCGATTCGACCGCCGCCAATTCCGACGAAGGCAAGGAGGCGGCGCGCGCCGAGCGAGCGGAGAGGGCCCGGCTACTCTATGTCGGCGCGACACGCGCGCGGGACTATCTGGTTTTGGCCTTGCCGAAATCGAAATCGGGATGGGCGTGGCTCGACGAATTGTCGTCCGACGCCGGCGGGCCGGCATTCGTCGCACCCGAGGTTGGGGACACGGTCGTCCAAGTGAACGGCAAGCCGCATGCGGTCCGTGTGGCTGCACCCGTCCCCGACGAGGGGGCGGCTCCCGCAGCGCCATCGGCGGCCTTCGCCGGCCCGGACGTGGAGCGAAAAACGTTCCCACCGCTCGCCTTGAAACCGAGCGGCGAGGCGTCCGTGGAGGACGCGAGGATCATCGAGGAAATCGACCTCGGCGCCCGCCTGCCGTTCGCGGGCTCTTCGGACATGGATTGCGTCGGCGAGGCGCTGCACCGTTTCCTTGCCGCGGACGACCCGACGTGGGACGAGGGGCGCCGTAATGCGCTAGCGAGGCGCCTGCTCGACGCGTGGAGCGTTACCGGACTCGATCCGAAGGACGTCGTGACCATGGGGTCACGCTTCCGCGCCTTCGTCGGCAAGCGATGGCCGGGCGCCGTGCTGCGCCGCGAGGCTCCGATCACTTACCACATGGGCAATCACAGCCTGTCCGGTCGCATTGATGTCTTGGTCGAGACGACCGACGCCATCATCGTAGTCGACCACAAGAGCTTCCCCGGCGCCCGAACCCAATGGCTCAGTCAAGCAAGAAAGCACACCGGCCAATTGCGCCTCTATGGCGACGCGATCAAGGCGGCGATGCCGGCCCCGAAGCAGATCCAACTTGCTCTGCATCTGCCGATCTCAGGCGAAGTGCTGATTGTCGAGTGACTTGGCGACCGCCTGCAAGGGCGGCGAAGGTTGTCGCGTGCCAACGTGAGTCTGTCGAGCTCTTTCGAGTCCAGCTTGGCCATAGTCTCGATCGCCTACGCAAATGCCGTAAGTTTCGTTGCAAGGTCGCACCGCCTGTTGTGGCGAAATCGAGTGTGGAGTATGCGCGCCTTTCTATCCTCGACGAGGCAGATTCGTTGCTGCGTGATCGAGGGGCGGCACGCCATTCGCGGGAAATCACACAGATCAATTAGGGAAGGGCTGATTCACGGCATTATTGCCATTTATCCCGTATAGCGACCGTTCGGCTTGAAGTTCAGTGTCTGATGGATGAACTGGCCTCGAGAGTTTCCCGGCGAGGTGAATGCCTCCCAAATATCTGGAGGACAAGCGGCGTACCACCATTCCACCCCATCGGGGAACCGCACGTAAATTGTCTCCGCAGCGGGGTCATATGCCTCGGCGATGATGCGTGACGAACCGGTAACCGGAATCCATTCAATCATCGTGATCCTCATAGGTACCGCGCCACGCCGCTAAAGCGGGCGCGACATCAGGCACTCGCGGCTCCTGGCGCCAGGGCTCTAGAGAAGGATCCTCTGCAAGCGGCATTGGATCTGGCTTATCCAGAAGCGCCCGCACCGGTAGGATCAAAGCCTCACCGCTCACAATTGCTTCGCCAGTACGTAACGATGGCAGAACCGCCGCCAAACCTGTCACAGTGTCGGGCAGCGCGCCTCGAATTGTGCCTTGATCTGCCGTATTTGATAGGCGAAGCGCAATCAAAGTTCCGCACTGGGCGAGGGCAGTGTCAGGCAATTCGGTCGGGCGCTGCGTAACCAGCAGCAGTCCGACACCATACTTGCGCCCTTCACGCGCGATTCGGTTGGCCGAATCACGTGTCAGCGCGCTGGCACCAGCACCAAGATACCGGTGCGCTTCCTCCAACACAATAAAGACCGGGCTCGGGCGGCCAATCCCTGGTCCTCCTGGTTCACTGTGAAGAGACAACTCAAAGAGCAGATTAAGGACTACCCCGATTGCGAGGTCGGCAGCCATTGCAGGAACGCCGCTGAAGTCGAGCACCGATACAGGCCGCGCGCCGCCGAGCCATTCCTGCACTACCCCAACCAGCGGATCTGGTCCATGTAGCTCGCCGGCCGGCTCTTGGAAAAAGCGCAGTTGCGGATCGAGCAGGCCAAGGCGGAGAAGGTTTGGCGTCGTCCCATAAGTGCCGAAAGTCGGAGCTTGATGCGGCGGCTGACCACCAGAACCGTAGACTTGAAACTGCGCTGGACGCAACGCCGTCGGGTCGCCTGCGTCCGTCCGACAGACGGTAGTCGCGTCACCCTTGCTCATGCGTGTTTCCCGGTTCTCGGCATCAAGCTGATGCCAGATTGAACGAATATCGAACGGTACCGGTGTATCGGCAGTGACTGCTGTGGGATCAAGAGTAAGCCAATCGGCCCCTTGCACGAATTCGCGGCGCGCCTTAGCAACGAGTTCGACGAAGCGGTTGCTGAACGTCGCGCCGCCAGGTGCTCCAGCGAAAATGCGCACGATATCGGCCGCCGGCAGCGCCCAATAAGGAACGCGCAGTCGGCCATCTCCCTCAGCGAGAACGCTTCGAACCGATGCGCTACCAGCAAGGGCCCGCGCATATTCTCCATGCGGGTCGACAACGACTATGTTCGCCGCCTGCCAGCCACCCTTGACAAAGCCCTGTAACAACGAGGCGACCACGCTTGTCTTGCCAGAGCCGGTGGAGCCGACGACAGCGCAATGGCGCATAACGACTCGCGATGCCTCCAGGCAAACGGGTACTTCCTCGGCGGCAGCTAACTTTCCCACTCGCAAGTAACGATCATCGGGATGTGGGAATATCGAGCTGAGTTGATCAGACGTCGCGAAATGTACAGGATCGTCCAGCCCGGGGTACGAACCGACCCCGCGCTGGAAGCGGCCTGTCCCTCGATCAATTTCGCCCAGTAACTGAACCTGAAGCCAGCGATCGTCCCGCTGAACGGCTTCCGCAGGTGCGAGAGGGCCCGCTAACTCCGCAATGCCGACGAGGTTGACCGTCGCGATGAGGTCAACAAGTCCCTGTGGTATCCGCACAAGTGACCCAATCTGGCCGACCGCCTGCAACCGTCCGCGATAGATCGGCGCCACGCCCGCGAGGTCAGGATCAAGAGCGACCGTGACGGTCGCGCCGAGGACATGGCGTACTCTACCGATACAGGTTGGATCACGTTCAGCCATTATCGCCGCCGCCTGTGTTTGCATTCCGCTTGGCCACAGCTCCATCGATAAGTTCGCGGAGCACGGCATCGATTTCCGGTTCCCGCGCCGCGCTTCTTGCCAGATAGGCCGTCAGTTTACCAAAATCGCGAAGGGAGAACTGATCCTGCTCCCAGAGGTCCGTCGGCACATCGGCGGAGGGCTTCCAGTCGCCGCGCACACCACCAAGAATCGCTTCTCGACCGCTAAGGACTTGGAAATTCGGTGTCGTGCTCGCGCGATCCGCCAGCGCTTCAGGGATCTCTGAATAACAGAACGCTATGAACTCAGAACGTTCACGGCGAACGGCGGCGTCGAACAGCAACTCGTTGAGATGAGCATCGCCGAATGAGTAGCCACCTATAATCATCAGCGTTTCAGGCTGGTGTAACGCGCGTCTCAGGCGATCTTGCAACACAACAAAAGGAACCCGCCGCGATTCTTCGTACTTTGTGTCGCTGGGATAGATGGCAGCGGCTGCGCCTTCCGCGACTGGCTGGCCAAGCCGCACGATCTGCCGGTCATTTTGCCAAGCCCAATTGACAGACCCATGCAGCTTCCACAGTCGCACGAAAAAGGCTGGTACCGACTCGGCATCTGAACCAGGTGTGCCCTCCACGAGCTCGGTGTGGAATCTGGCCTTCAAAGTGCCCACGAAACCGTCGAAGTATGGTACCCGCAATAGCTCAAGCGCGGTCTCCAACAGCAAGTCGTAGTTCACGGTGAAGAGTTCGATCGGCAGGCGGTAACCTGCGCGCGCAACCCAAGCAGCCAACCGGCACACAGGCGCAAGATCAGCCGCGTTGATGTCTAGCTCTTTGACGATTGCTTGACAGACCGAGGCGTCCAACTCTTTGGCACGCGCTGCAGTCAGACCATCCACCGTTTGGTCGCCAGCAATCAAAGCAGCTATGCGGCGGAGGCGGCTCAATGCCTCCTCTAGGTTACGACCGGCTAGCTGATTGGTAAGCGCTTCACGCTCAGCCGCAGAAAGCCTTCCAAGGACACGATCCCGCAATTGGTCGATGTCTGGGAGGCCACACGCTCGTCCTGCACCTGCGCCCAGAAACAAGCAAACGTGGCGCGATCTAGTAGCCAGCTTCGTGCTCAGCTCAGTTGCGAATCTCAGCGGATCGTGTCCAGGCATGACCGATTCCCAGTTGCGGTTCTACGACATGTTCATCCTGACGATTTTCGCCTGATAACCCTTCCAGTCGAGCGCCAAATCGCGGTTCAAAATAACACCATGTCGAGCCGTCGGTTCAAACATGCCGCCGGCCTCTCGTTGCGGTGTACCATCAATTGATGCATCTACGCTGAAAACGTCAGGTTCCACTTCCACTTTGTGCGGTCAAAGGCGACGCGGGGGACAAACGCACTTCAGAGGCAGGATCAAGTGTCCAGCTTCCAAGGCGTGTTGGCTCCTTGATCTCGAGAGTTGCGGCGCCAAGCCTAGTGAACAGCCGTTTCCGGCAAGTCAGGACGAGGATCTGTACATGTTCGCCGGCGCGCATCAAAATGTCGAACATGCGCTCGATCCGGTCGTCGTCGCTGAAGGCAAGCGCGTCGTCGAGAATCACGGTCGCAGGTCGGCCTTTTTCCGTGAGGAGTTCTGCAAAAGCAAGGCGGGTCAGGACGGCGATCTGCTCCTGCGTGCCTCCGCTGAGGGATTCGAAATCCTCCTGCGCGCCGTCCCGGGCGAGCGCCGTGATACCGAGATTCTCGTCGAGAACGATGCCGGCCTCAGGCAGCAGCATCCTGAGATAGGGCTCGACCTTGCTTATGACGGGCGTGAGGTACAGCGTCTTCGCTTCTCTCTCGGCGGTCCGGAGCGTGTCGAGCAAGAGCCGCAGGACGGCGGCCTCCTGTTCGAAGCCTTTCACCTTCACTTCAATCCGTAGCTGATCGGCCTTCGCGGCCTCAAGTGCTTCTTCGACGCCGACCCCTTCATTGGCCTCGATCAGCGTCTGCAACCGTGCGATCTTCTGGTTCAGATCGGAAACCGCCGCTCGATGATTCCGTTCTGCGGCCTCGAGCCGCTTGATACGGGCGTTGATGGCATCCGGCGCTTCCCCCTGGCTTTGTTCCAGCACTCCGAGCGCCGATGTTTGGAGGCTGGCTTCGTTTGTCAATTTCTCCGACTGCGCCGCGAGTTCGTCGTCGGCAATTTGTTGCCGGCCAGCCTGCAGGGAGGCTGTGTTGACCTGCTGCTGCCCTCGGAGAGCGGCAACGGCCTGCTCTTGCGTTTGGAGGCTAGCGACGGCCTGGGTCAGAACCGCTCGAGGCGTCACGAGAGCATTTTCGGTTTGTTCAATTTCACCGGCGAGTTTGATCACCTCCGTTTGGGCGCTCGCAAGATCACTGGCCGTCTGGGCCGGATCCGGAAGCTCTCGCAAGCTGAGCGCCTCCATCTCGGCAAGCAGCCGGCCCCGAAGCTCGGCAACCCTGCCCCTCAGAGCATCGAGGCCGGGATTGAGTTTGCTCGGCTTGTGGCCCGGCGCGAGCGCCGCGATCTCGCGTTGAATGTCAGCCAGGTTACGTTGCAGCAGTTCGCGTCGGGCCGCCGAAAGGCGGGCCGCCGGTAGATCTGCCGCATCAGCGGCCTCGAGCGCGAGCCGAAGCTCCTCTCGCGCATCGCGCACGCCATCGAGTAGCGCCACGCGGTCTTTGATCTGCGGCTCTATCGCGATGGTGCCGACATGTTCGATCTCGATGACCGTCTTGGCAACGACGAGCCGCGATGATTTCGGAGGCTCGACCGGATTTCCGTCGACGGCGACAGGCGCGCCTGACGCCAAATCGAAGGATAGGGTGGTCGCAACGGCGTTCAGCGCCGCTTCGGCTCCGGCGAGCGTCGTTGTCGCCGCTTCGATATTCGTGACGGCGGCCGGGGTTGCCACGATCTTGCCGATGTCCCCGGCCAGCGTCTCGGCCCGGGTTTCCAACTCGGCCGCCTTCGTGAGTGTCGCATCATGAGTGTCGATCTCGGCTGAGAGCCCGATCGCCGATCGAACGCGCTCGAGTTGTCGCACGCGTTCGCCGGCAAGCCGACCCCGCTCCTTGAGGCCTGCAAGCCGCTGCTCGAGCTGGCTTACCGCCGACTGCGCGTCCGTCTTGACCTGCCGCGCAGCCCCCGCGTCTCGTTCGGCGCCTTGGATCTTGGCTTCGAGAGAGGCGACCTCGCCCGCGAGCTTGGCCCGTGCTTTGAGAGCGGCACGGCTACCATCTGCGCGCTCAACGGCGAGCCTAGCCGCCGTTCGGGCATTGGTGATCTCTGCGGCTTTGGTCGCCGCAGCGGTTGCAGCGTCACGTTGCGCGGCGAGCTCGCGGCGATTCTTTTCCTCGTCCCAATCGGCCACGAGACGCTGCAGTTCCCGGTGCTGGCCCGCAAGGTCGTCCATGTAAGCGAACAATTGCTGACGCTTGCTTGTCAGGTCGGCGACGCGTTTCGCTATTTCGTCCAACGACTCTTTGGCGTCCTTGAAGCGGCCACGAGGACCGCGAGAACTCATGATTTCGCCCAGCGCTACTTCAACGGCGTCCGGAATTCGTTGGCCGCGGGCGCCGCCGGTGACGGCTCCGATCTGGGCTTCAAGACATCCCTGCAATGTTCGCCGGGCCTGATCGTCCAATCCGACGGCCCCAAATGAGCTGCCTTGGCGGACCCAAAGCGTCCCCCAAATTCCGGGCTCGGCGGTGCTCCGGCCGGCGCTGAAACCGAGCAACCTTTGCAGTTCGGCTTCCGCCGCCTCGTCCTCGAACCGACGGTTCTCTGAAGAGGTGAGAAAGGCGCGGCCGGGCTGTCCCGCGAAGCGCTTCCGAATGGTCCAGCTCACCCCATCGAGATCGAAGCTCAACTCGACCTCCGGCACGGTGCCGTTGACGAAATGACGAAAGCCTCTGACCCGCTGCGATGTGGAATTGGCCTTCTCGAAGATGACGCCGTTGATGGCCTGCAGGATCGTCGATTTGCCGATCTCGTTGCGCCCGACGAGGACACTCACGCCGTCGCCGATCCCGTCGACCGAAACCGTTCCGACGAATTTCCGGAAATTGGTCAGCGCGATAGAACGTATCTTCACTTCTGCCCCGCCTGTCGAAGGTGTTCGATATAGAGGCGCTTCAAGGCGAGTGCAGCGATCCTCGCATGTTCGGTAGCTGCGGCATCAGCCGCCAACGCCTTCAGCCGGTCGGCGGCGACGCGCACGAAGCCCGCGCGGTCGATGTCATCCAAATCGGCTTCGGTCGGCTCCAGCGCCAGCCGGCTGTCGTCAAGGCGCATCCCGCAAAATGCGGCTCGGATGCTGCTGGCGATCCGTTCTTCGAATTCCTTGCGACCGGCGAGTGAGAGGACGCCCTCGACGCGCAAATCGAGAAGAATCTGGCTGGGGTCGGCTTCGAGCGCGCGAAGTTCGTCTTCAAGACGCGCCACCTCGGAGTCCTCCACGAGCGTCCGGGCAATTTGGTGCCAGCGATATCGACCCGTCACGAGCGGCGTGACGGTTGGGATCGCGCGAGGGCCCGCAATATCCACGAGAAGCGCGGCACCGCCGTTGCATATTGACCCGCTGTCTCCAGGGCGTCGCTTGAACTGGTCGGGTTCGGGAGTGCCGGAATACCACGTGCGATCGTTGATCCGGATCTGCCGATGCCAGTCGCCGAGCGCGAGATAGGCGAGCCCTGCCTGATCCGCGCGGGTGGGCGCAATATAGTTGGCGGCGTCGCCCTCGGAACCGAAGCCCACGATCGAGCCGTGCGCCAGTCCGATTCGAATGGCGCCTTCCGGGGTCGGCTCCCGATCCATGTAGCTGGTGAGGTCGTCGGCGCTCGAGATGAACTTGAGCGGCGCCGGGAGGATGTAAGCCGGCGGCGCCGCTTGCGATGGTATCTCGGCGGCGCCCGGAACAAGGTGCAGTCGGACATTCTCTGGAAGTTTGGACCGGATCAGCCGGGCCCAGAGCCCATTCTCGCGTACGCAATCGTGATTGCCGGGGAGGAGGTGCCAAGTCACTTTCGGATATCGGCGCATCGCCTCGATAGGCTTGGCGAGCGTCACCTGCGATGGCTGCTGCTTATCGTATATATCGCCAGCCAAAAGGATTTCCGACGCGCCGTGCTTGATGGCGAGCTGTCCCAGCGTGCCTACGACGGCCTGCCGGGCGTCCTGCAGCAGGACGGCAATCTCCGGGTCCAGGAACCCGAAAACCTTGCCGATCTGAAGATCCGAGGTGTGGATAAGGCGCATATCGGGAGCCGGTCGTTTCCTAGTCGATGTTTTGGTATTGTTTCCCCGGCGCGAGAGCAAGGCAAGACTGATACCGTCGTGTCTATGCGATCGGCGTGCGTCGGGCATGTCCGGTGCCGGTCTTCCGGCGTCAGGATACATCTTATGACGTAATCGCCCTGCCGGAGGCAGTGGCTGGTTAGGGCAACACGTTTTCAGCGGCCGGCGCAATCGCGTCGATCCGCTTGACGATGTCCAACGCGAGGTCCGAAGAACGAACGTTTGTGAAGCCGGCGCGTTGCACATTGGCGACGGTGTCCCGGTTGATATGTGCGCCCCAAAGACGATGGGTGATTGGGTCCAGCCAGTTCATGACTCGTCGGAGCGTCGGGTGCCGAGATATTACGTGTTCGATTATCAGTATCCTTCCTCCCCGCTTCAGCACTCTGCGAGCTTCGCGCAACCCTTTGACAGGATCAGGAACAGAGCAGAATACGAACGTCGTGACGACAGTGTCGAATGTGCCATCGCGGAACGGAAGAAACTGTGCATCCGCGACTTCGAAATTCACATCGCGCCCTAATCGGACGGCCTTCCGCCTTGCGCGCTCCAACATCGGTTCCGAAATATCAACAGCCGTAACGTGCGCGCCCGAAGGATACCATTCGATGCTTTTTCCGGTACCGACACCAAGTTCCAGAATTTGCTGCTCGTTCGTCACATCGCCCCACAAGTCTTGGCGCCATTGACGGAAACGAAATTCTGGTAGCCACTCCAGCGCATCATAAAATGGCGCGATACGATCATACCGCCTGCGCGTCACCGTTGTTTCATTTTGAAGTTGGTCGCGATTGGCTGTCGGGAACGCGGAATTGGGCCAGGCTGAAACCTCACGAATGCCGCCGCCATTGAACTCCACGATTACTCGCCTGGGCAAAGTAGGTGCCATTTTCTTAGACAGAGTCGGCGTGATTCCTGCCAAGACGCACGTGTATCCAAAGCTATTATAAAGCCGCATACGAAAACGGAGGTTCCCGTTGTCATCATCCAGCATGAGCTGGTGCGATTCGGCTGCCGTGTGAGGAAAGTCCGCGGTCGCTCCTGGGGCCTGTTGACAGCGGCCGGACGCAGCGTTCGATGCCGTGTCTTCGAGCAAGATGTTGCGTACCTCGTCGAACGCGGGATTTTCGACGATTTCCGAACCATAAAAATGCGCGACAAGATTCGTGCCCGTCTTGATGACTACTTTGCATACCTTGTTCGGATCAGGATCGACACCAAAGAAGAAGGTCTGATCGCCCGGTTCCTCTGACAGAGGCGGCCGTGGCGCTGCCGTGCGGTTGGCGAACATCTCGGCAAGGAAGCTCCCAACTGCGTTCAGATCAGACGCGCGGAAGAAGAGCTTTCCGTCGTCATTCTGCGCCAGGCGCGTCGTCATAACCGAACGGAATGGCCGGTCAGGAAATTCGCGGAAAAATACGTCGCTTGGCGAGGAATGCTTCTCTGGCTGCGACTCACGCCATGCGCCGTGTCTCTCTTCGAGAATCACGATCTCATAGTGTCTTTGTCCGGGTGGGCGCGGCAAGGTAAGCCGCTTTGGCTGTGCCACAAGCGTGGACACCGCAGCCTGGAATGCAGGTATCTCCGCGGTGGTAGCTATCAGCGTGGCTAAGCCGGCACCACCCCCGACATCTATCATTTGGGGTCGGAAATAGAACTCGCCTTCAAATGCGAAGCCGGCTTCGTAGATCAGCGGATCGCCTTTGTTTTGCACGTAAACGTGATTCATCCGCAGCGGATGTGCACGAGTACCAGCCGCGTTTTTTGCGCTTCGTCCCAGCGGGCCAGAAAAACCTCGTGCGATCGCCTCTGCAGCTAGATGCAGAAGTTCGCTCTCGAATTTGGAAAATCGAACGTTGCATGACTTGCATACGCAGTAGTTCAGCGTCCAATTGGTTCCTAGCCCGCACAGCGAACGCGAGAAAACATGTTCGCCATCGAAGTCCTTTTCGGGGCCGCGATGGCCGCAATACATGCATCGAAATTGGAGGGTTACGGCGTTCATAAAACCTCGTCACGAGGACTGTTTGACTTAGTCTAGATCGTCACCCATTGGTAGTCGGAAATCCTTTCGACCGTATCCGATCCTTGTGACCGCTGTCGGGAGCCATTTTGGCGTGAGAATGCGTTTCCAGGAATCGGTCGTTTTTTAGTCGTTGTAAAGTTTCGCTTTGAACGAAGCCGTCAGCGGCGAGGCAAGCGGCTGCGGGGTTCTTGAGCGCGATTTGCGCGCGTCGTCTGTCAGCGCGCGCTCCCTCCATCGTTGCCCGCGACCATTCCCGTCCTTCTTTCGGCCAAATGAGCACCGTCTTCGTCTCATGGCCGCAAGTGCTGTGCACTCCTCCACGTCCGTTGCGGTCGCAAGCGATGCGCCCGTCTCCTCCGTCGCTTTGGCCTCCCTCAGAAGGCCGCGATCGGCGCGGTCGAAAAACGATTGAGGAAATCATGCGCCTGCGTCTGACCCGTCGGGAACTTTGCGAACTCGCCGCCCGGATCAACGCCGCGCTGCCGAGCTTTCCCGAAGGCTCGGCCGAACGCGCCAGCGCGCTCGCCAACCTGCCGAACATTCGCGCCGTGCTCGCCCGCGCCGCACCGAAGCCGGGTTGACCGGCTTCGCGGCGTTTCGCTGGTTACTGCGACGAGCCCGCAGCGGCCAACGAGTAGCTGGTGCTCCGCCCCCCAGCGGCGTCCTTGACCAGCACACCGCGTTTCACGAGATCGTCGATGTCGCGCAACGCTGTGTCCTGCGAGCATTTAGCGAGCTTCGCCCATTTAGACGAAGTGAGCTTTCCCTCGAACCCATCGAGAAGTCGATTAATCACGCCGCGTTGCCGTGCATTGAACGGTGTCGTGGTATGGCCTTCCCAAAAGCGCGCCTTGGCGAGAACCGTGGCGAGGATCGTCTCCGCGCCGTCGATGGCGCGGTCGAGGCACGCAAAGAACCAGGCCAGCCAAGCCGTGATGTCGAGGTCGCCTTTCTGCGTCGCTTCGAGCATGTCGTAATAGGCGTTCCGCTCGCGGCGGATTTGCGCCGACATGCTGTAAAAGCGCTGGGCACTCCGCTCCGAACGCGCCAAGGCTTGGTCGGCGATGGCACGCGCAATGCGGCCGTTCCCGTCCTCGAACGGGTGGATAGTGACGAACCAGAGATGCGCGATTCCGGCCTTGAGCACGGGATCGAGGTGCTGATCGTCATTGTACCAATGAAGAAACGCGCGCATTTCGTCTGGAAGCCGCGCGGCGACCGGCGCTTCGTAATGCACGCGCTCACGCCCGACCGCGCCGGACACGACTTGCATTGGGCCCGAGCGGTCCGTCCGCCATCCGCCGACAGTGATGCGCGTCATGCCGCTGCGGCCCGTCGGGAACAAGGCGGCGTGCCAGCCAAACAGCCGCTCCTCGGTCATCGGCTCTTCATACTTCTCAGTCGCGTCGAGGATCATCTCGACCACGCCCTCGACATGGCGGTCGACTGGCTCGAGGCCGCCGATATCGATGCCAAGACGCCGCGCGATTGATGAGCGCACTTGTTCGCGGTCGAGAACTTCGCCCTCGATCTCGCTGGATTTGACAACCTCTTCGGTGAGGGTCTGAAGCGAAGCCTCTTCGCGCAGGGAAAATCCGAGCGCCTCCATGCGCCCGATCAGCCGTCCCTGCTTGTGGCGCACGGCGGCAAGCGGGTTCGCCAGTTTCTTCTCGCTCCAGCGGAAACGGGGCCAGTCGTCGCGCTCGTGGATATAGCTCGGCATAAACTCCGCACCTCCTGCGGTGATTATGCTGTCTATTCGTCGCAAGGGCAAGAACAATCGACGCACAGAATGCGGCGAATGTGATTCACAATCACCGCATCGAGACGCTCGGAAGCCTCGTTTCTAAAATTGACATTGTCGGAAAAATAAATCATATATCTGACATTGGAGGAGCGATGAGCGACGGCCCTCACAGAAGCCTGCCTATGCGGAAGGCTTGGAAAGACTTGGCGAAGTGCGCCGAGCAGCCCACGTATGCGCCCGAGCAAGTGTGCGAGGCGGCGTTGCGGGCGCTGTCGGGCGACTGGAAGAAGGAAATACCCGCCAAGCTCATTGTCTTGCTCAAAAAAGTGTTCTTAGGGCACGACAATTCTTTGGGATTTCAGAAAATTGCACTCGACCAACTGGGCGCGGCGAAGAGCCTGGCGGCGGGCTCGGTCATGGGGACGAATTTAGTCGGCTGGTGCATTGAACTCGTTCAAGGCGGACGCATGAACCTCCAAGCGTTTTACGACGCAGTTCGTTTCACCATCCAAGAGCGCGCTTTCGCGGGCGCTCGGCAAGTCGAAGAGCATTACCTTCGGGAAGCCGACCTCGAACGGTCCATCGGTGTAAAGGCCCGAATCGAAGAAGCCATTTCGGGACTTTCAGAAAAAATGCTTGGCGAGGACTTGGTCGATTCCCAGCCTTCCTCGGGACGCACCATCAGCAAGCGGAAAGACATTGATGACGGAGTGCCCCTCCGATGAACGCCCCTGTTGAACTACTCGAATTTAATGACTTGTCGGTCGACGTAATCGAACCGGGCGCTCGGGCTCCGGCAGGAGCTGTTGCCTGCGAGCTGGGTCAGCACGTCAGGTTCAACACGGAACTTCTCGAATCCTTCTCCTCCACCAACTGGCGGCCCCTTGTCTACGACGCGCTCGTCGTTGCCGCTGCTGTCGAGTTTTGCGACCGGAGACTGCCTCGCAGCACGATGAACTGGGGGCGACGCTTCGATGTCCGTATTCCCGTCCACGATGTCGAACGCTGGTCGGATCTGCGCGTGAAGCGCGCACTGATCGACGCTCTCGAACTGGTGACCGGGGATAAATGGGAAGTCGAATTTCGGGCTCGCCGCGCGCAGGCAGCGGCGCCAGCGCAAAGCCGAATCGAATTTCCATACGACGCCGAAGCGGTCATCGCTTACAGCGAAGGCATGGACTCCTGCGCGGTTGCGGGACTTGAAGCCAAGCATCTCGGAAGCCGCCTGGTCCGCGTGAGGATTGGCAATAAGAAACCCAATATCCCGAAAAAGCAGCGTGCCAGCACGCCTTTTGCGGCCGTGCCGTATTCCGTCCGGACTGACATGAAAGGCAAAGAGACGAGCGCAAGAAGCCGGGGATTCAAGTTTGCGCTGGTGTCGGCGATCGGGGCGTATCTCATCAACGCGCCCTCCGTTATCGTTCCGGAGAGCGGCCAAGGGGCCCTGGCCCCGGCAATCCTTCCGGTCGGGCAGGCGTATGCCGACTATCGGAACCATCCTGTGTTCACGGCGAAGATGGAAGAGTTTGTCGAAGGCCTGTTCGGATCGAAAGTACGATACCTGTTCCCGCGCCTGTGGTCGACGAAAGGCGAGACGCTACGAGCCTTCATCGAAACCTGCGGGCCCGACGCCGCAAGCTGGGAACGCACCCGATCATGCTGGCAGCAATCACGGCATATCTCTGTCGCCGCGGCTCGACCGCAATGCGGAGTTTGCGCGGCGTGTATGCTGCGCCGCCTGAGCGTTCACGCGGCAGGATTGAAGGAAGGCGACGACACCTACCTGTGGAACAATCTCGACGCAGCCATCTTCGAAGGTGGGGCGCACAACGAATTTAGCCGCGTAACCGGCGCTTTGCGCGACTACGCGCTGGCAGGTATGCTGCATCTTGAGCATTTTGCCACGCTGAGGCAGTCTGCCCAATACACGCTGGTCAAGCGCCGCGCGCTGAGCGAGCTTGCTCGATCACTGAATGAGCCTGTGGAAACGGTAGGCGATCGATTTGATCGTCTGCTGCGACAACACGCCTTGGAGTGGTCAGCTTTCAAGGAGGGACTGAGCGAAACGTCGTTCGTGAGGAAGTGGGTCAACGCTGTATCATGAGTAACAGAGCCGACGAACTGAGTCCGGTTGTGCTGGGCGAGCGGCTGAAGGTCGCGAGGGAGACTGCTAACCTGAAGCAGGAGACGGGTGCGAAGGCGGCCGGGATCGCGCGAACGACGCTCATCGCGATCGAAAAGGGGCAACGGCCCGTTCGTGTCGAGGAATTGCAGGCTCTCGCCCGTTGCTACGGCGTATCGGTGAATTCTCTGCTTCGCCGGGAGTCCGTGCATGTCGATTTGGTTCCTCGCTTCAGGTCGCTTCCCGACGCTGGAGATGTCGGAACCGACGAAGCCGCGCGTAAGCTGAACGACTTGGTGCGCGCCGAAGTCGAGCTGGAAAACATTTTGGGGGTCGAAAGGCCGCGAAATTACCCGCCCGAAAGAACCATCCTCAGCGGCGACGTTCGCGCTCAGGCAGAGCAGGATGCCCGCGACTTGCGGCACTGGCTGGGCCTCGGCGAAGGGCCAGTACAGGATCTTTTCGCACTGATGGATTTGCAGCTCGGCATTCGCGTCTACAGCCGAAGGCTCGATTCGAAAGTGTCCGGTCTTTTCGCTTACGATGACGCGGTAGGGGCGTGCATCCTGATCAATGCGAGCCATCGAAGGGACCGTCGAAACCAAAGCGGAGGCCACGAACTCGGGCACTTCACCGCGACGCGCCGGCTGCCGGAAATTTATAGAGACGAGAAATACGAAAACTCGCGCGAAGAACGCTATGCCAATGCGTTTGGCCGAGCGTTCCTGACTCCGGCGCGAGCGGTCATGCAAAAATTCAAGGAGCTGACGGCGGGATCGAGCCATCTCACCCGTCGCCATATCATCCTGCTGGCGCACTTCTTCGGCGTCTCGCGACAAGCCATGGTGTTGCGGCTTGAAGAGCTCGAGTTGACGAAAAAAGGCACCTGGGACTGGTTCAAAGACAATGGGGGAATAACCGACGAACAAGTCAGGCAGGTCATTGGGCCTGCGGCTTTCGAGGCCGTTGGAGAAGAGAAGCCGCTATCCTCGCGCCTCTATCTGCTGGCGATCGAGGCTTACAGAAAAAGCCTGATTAGCGAAGGCCAGATGTCCGAAATGCTGAAACTCGGACGCGCGCAAGTCCGCGAATTGCTCGATGAGGCGGCCGCTGAAGAGGAAGAGGTGGATGACCTTTTCAAGCTTCCTCACTGAGGAGGATTTCCAGCTCGTTCTGGACTCCAGTGTTGTCATCAATGTTCTGGCGACGGGCTACGCGCCGGCGATTCTCAAAGCGCTGGCCGTGCCTGTAGTCGTTACTGATTACGTCGTTGGCGAAATTGAGAAGGGCACTGCGAGCGGCGGAGCGGAGAGTGGGCTTTTGAACGAGCTGATCGCGGATAACGTCGTGCGCATGGCGCAGCTAGAAGCGACAGCCCTGCAAACATTTTATGGCCTTGTGTCCGGGACCGTATCCGTGTCGCTCGGCGACGGCGAGGCAGCGACCCTCGCCTTTGCGCATGGCTCGAACAGCTCGGCGATTATCGACGAGAGGAAAGCGACAAGGATTGCTGGCGAACGATTCGGCACACTGCGCTTGGCGACAACGATAGACCTACTAGCCCATCCCAATGTGTGTTCAGCGTTAGGCCCTGGCGTGTTGGGGGACGCGACATTGCGGGCGCTTCAGTTCGCGCGGATGCAGGTGCGCGAACACCAATTCGAATGGGTCGTTGCCTTGATCGGTGACGAAAATGTTGCTTCCTGCGCAAGCCTTCGGCGGCTCGCTCGCCAGCACCGCGGTCGTTCGCAAAAGGAGTTTGCGCGATAGTTGGAATCACCAATGTTGTGCTGCTGTCGATTTCGGTTTCAAAATGAGACCAGCCCATCTTATTGCTTCAATGGGTTAGTCCAGTTCAGTGTCATCCCAATTTCTGTTTCATTTGAGACTCAAGCGAATTTCATCCGTCATCGGCCTCGTTCAATTCCATGGTGTCCGCGAAGAGCCGGTCGTCCTCTCCTAAGATCCCCAGCGCCCCGTCGAGATCGACGTCCGACTGAGGCCGTTGCAACAGCCCCTCCTCTTCGAGCCGCTCGACGTCGGGGAGGTCGAGCAGGGAGGCGAGTCCAAAAACCTCCAGAAACCGCTTCGTCGTCACATAAGCGAAGGGCGCGCCGGGCGCGGGCGCGCGTAAGGCGCCGTCGATGAGGCCATGGCGCTTGAGCGAAGCGATGACGTCGCGGCTGATTTCTTTCCCGGCGAGCCGCGAGATTTGCGCGCGCGAGGGGCCGCGGTCTCGGACAGTTGCACGACGAAGGTTTTACGCCTGCAAGCTCCGTTTCGACACTGCCAGCGCTGGAGGCGGAGCTTCACTGTCACGGGGGCGCCTTGCGCCGGCAGATCTTGTAAATGGCGCTCTTGCCAGCCGTGTCGGCGCGATGATCGATCTCCGCAGTCTGGACAGACGCCAGACCCGCCGGCCCCCTGAAATCAGCCACTGACCGCCGATCCGCTCCGCGGTCAAAACTCGTATGCCCTGCCCGAGGGACCAACTCGATCTTCTCTGCACACAGTCAAGCTATTGCTCGTCCCGCAACCAATCAAGAGCGCAACAGAAAGTGAGGCAGAACCCATTCAATGGCTTTTTTTGACCGAATTTCCAAATTCTCACGCCAAGATGGCTCCCGACAGCGGCGTTTTCCGCGAAGCGCGATCTGCAACGGCGCGGCCTTGTCAAAGGCGGCAAATTCGCAGATTCTTGTATCAGAACCGGTGTAAATCGGCGAGGGGTCCGGACGCCGATCGGCACCGCAAACTCCTGAAACGACTGATTTCGTCGGGGTCACAGCATCGCGCCGATTCACACCATTCGAGCCACGTGACATCGGACTCCATCGACATACCGGACACCCATCACCGAAACGTGGAAGAGTTAGGTCAAGTCCATACTTCTTCAGCGGGTAACATACGAGGTGAACCGTACAGTGACCTCTGCCATTTCATCCATAGAGGCACTCAGCTGGTCCGCCCCCCGTCTCGACGGCGGTGACTTCACCCCCGAGGATCCTCTCGCCATCGACCACCTCCAACAGCAAATCGGCAATGTCCTCTGGCCAGGGTTCACCACCCGCACTAGCCGTGCCTTTTACTACGTCATGGTCTGCTATGGCCTCCGCACCGTTGACGATCTTCTCCACGAACACGGAGTGGTCGCGAACGACGACAATCGACGCACCTGGTTCGAGCGATGGGAACGGCTCTGGGCGCTCGCCATATGCGCGTCCTTCGACGGCGCAATTCCGAACACCGACGCGATGCGGGGTAAGAACGGCGTGGTACGCGCTTGGCGGTCACGCGGCAGTCACCTCCCCCTTGACTACCCACTCATCTCCCGTCAGATCGAGCTGGGCGCGATGGGGGCCTACCGGAGTTCCTTAGTACAGCACGGGTTACTCTCGCCGGACGTCCTCCGCCCAACACCTATCGGTGCCGAGTTGGCGGACTGGATGTGGGCCAAGGGCGAGGCGGGCGACGAGTTGAACGGCTTCGTCCAGGAATGCCTCAAGCCAGGCACGACCCACGCAGTCGAAAGCCACGGTCGGACGACGTTGAAGTCGCTCGGTCGTCGATGCCGCCTCTCCATAATACGGCAGCGAAAGGATTTGCAGGCGCGGCTCGGCGGGCTCCTGCTCGACGAGCATCCGCCTCCGATCGCGCTCCGGGTGTTGCCGGAGATGGCGCGATGGCTTGTGGATGCACGCGCGGACGGCGTCGCCGACACACGCATCTTCATTGAGGGGGTCGCATCAGGCCAGTGGGGTGTACCCTCGCCGGAGGTCGCTCGGAATGCACGCGTCGCCGTCGCGTTCGGCGACCTCGCCTCCGCGCTTCGGGCATGCTTCGACCGCGCGTACCGCGCCGTGCTCGACGGTGGTTATCAGGCACCGTTCGCTACGGTGGCGGCTGCGTGCCTGTTCGATCTGGATGCTACCGCCCACGTGGCGAGCTGTTTGGCCGCATGGCGTGACACACCCGATGCCGCCCGGATGGTGCGGGAAGAGGCGCATGGGGGGGCCTTCGCCGCAGCGGCGGCCAAGCTCGATCCCACTCGGCCGAACGACTTCCTGGTCGACCTTTTAGATCTGCACCGGCAGGTCCAGGTGGCGCGGGGGAAATCCGGGGCGTGGCTCGCCCTCGACGGAGATCGCGTGCTGCTGGAGGCGGGCAACTATCGCTCATGGAGCCTCGACGGCCGCGAGTGGGTTGTTGGCTACAAAGTCGGAACAATGACGGAGCTTTTGCGCGACCTCGGGCGGGTGACCTGATGCGCAACATCGTTACGACGGATGCGCTCGGTCGCCTCGATGGCGCGGCCGGTCCTTGCCACGGCGCAGTCTTCCTTACCTATACGTTCGACGCGCGGTTTTTCGAGGAGGAGGTCCTGGCAACCGTGCTTCAGCTCCAAGAGGATCCGACCGAGGCCACTCGGCGCTTCCTCGACGAAGGGCGGCGCAAATTGGTCGAGACGCCGGTGCTCGTTATCGCCGACCCCGGGATGCTGCGGGGCGGCCAGCGCTTACCCTACGACCTGCTTCGCGCCGATACCGCGCGGCTTTTTCACCCGAAGCTCGCTCTCCTCCTCTACGGCGCAGGTGTGCGGATGGTGGTCGGTTCTGGGAACCTCACTCCAGGAGGCTATGGCGACAACGCCGAGCTTTCAGCGGTGCTTCCCCTCGACTATGCCCGCGACGCGGGGCTGCTCCGGCGGGTCGTGGCTTTCGTAGAGGCCTCCGGCGTACGCGGAGAGGCCTGGAGCCGGTTCCAAGCCGAACTCCGGCCGCGCTTGGGTCCGGGGGACGACGCGGACACGGCGCCGCCATGGCTGCTTCACACGTACGACAAGATGCCGCTCCTCGATGCGTTTCTCGCCCGGTTGCCCCCCGATGCGAAGGTCGAACGCATTGGAGTGCTCGCTCCTTTCCACCAGGAGGACGGGGCACCACCCGACGGCGCGATCTTTGACCGCCTCCTTGACGCTACTGAGGGACGGCGTGCGCACGGTTTCGAGCTCGACGTGGGCGTATCCTGGGAGGGAAACCCGGTCGCGCCGGACGGCGAAGATTCGCGCGATCTCGACACACACATCGGAGCTCTGTGGGGCGTCGTCGATGGGCCGCGAGGGAAGGAGACCACTTCGTGGTTCGTGCTCGGGAAACACGTTGGCCACAACTTCGAGTTCAATGACGGACGCGCGGTAGGCCGGCGGAGCACACGCGAACTCAATGCACTGTGCGCTGAGGGCAAGGCGTGGCCAATCGGGCAAGTGGAAGCCTTCGCATCGGAAGACCTCCTGGACCGGGCTGCGCGTCGCGCGTCGTTGCGGGTATGGCTGTTCCCCGAGGTCCACAGGCGTGATGGGCGGCTCTACCGGCAGCCGCTGCATGGCAAGCTCCTTGCGGTAGCCGTTGCCGAGGGCAAGAAGAAGCGGACACACCTGATCGTCGGTTCCCCCAACGCCTCGGCCGCCGCGCTCCTGCGTACCGGCGCCAACGTGGAATGTGCCTTGCACCTCGTGTTGGATGGGCACTACCACCTCGGCCTTCTCTGCGAGGGGCTGGTGTGGGCGCCGCGGGAACAGGTGACCCTGCGCGGTCGATCGTACACAGGTCTCGCGCCGTCGCCGGCCCGCTGGGTGGACGACGCTGTCTTCGACGCGCGGGAGCGCTGCGTGCGGGTGACTTGGCGACCCAGCGCTCCGCGGTTGATGCTCTCCTACCCAACGGCGGACCGTCGCATCCTGCTCGACAGCGTGCCAGGGACTGCATCGGTGTTCGATGAGTTCGACCTCGACCCTGTGTGTTGCGAGCTCGAGGTCACCGACCCCGAAGCTGGGGTGACCGCGCGGGTGCCGCTTCGGATCGAACATGCCCTCGATCTCCCTGTGGCTGGAATCACCGGCGAGCTTGACCTCCAGGAGTTGCTTCTGCTCCACGCGGGCCGGTACACTCCGGTGGGGATTGCGGCGCGGCGCGCGGCCGCCGCTGCCGCAGGGGATGCGTCGTCGGTTGCTGAGTCGATCTTCGGAACGGCTCCGAGCCCGCGAGAGGTGTTCCGGGCGCTCCTGTCCATCGGCGCGGAACTGGTCCGTGCTCCGTCGCTCGGCGCGTTCCAGGCGCAGCTTCGGGGACCCTGGGGTGTGTGTCGGCTGGCGGAGCGCATCGTGGAAGCGCCGGAGCGTGGCGAGCTGATGCGCGCAGAGGCCTGGATCTATGCCCAGGAGCTTGCGCGGGTGCTCGAGCGCGTCACCTTCGATGGCGACCCCACGGGAGGTGACAAGGCAACGTTGCGCGACGAAGTCGTGCAATGGATCCGAGAGAACGTCTCGGTGCCCGCGCCTGGAACGCCGGGCATCACCGACCTGAGTAGCTTCTATCAGGGGGCGGTATGACGCGCGACTTGACCTGGCTGCGGGGCTTCCTCCACCTTGATGCCTTGCAGCAACAGGAGCGGATCTCCGACACGGCGATA